>CAYRZY010000146.1:0-8128 GCA_964428855.1 uncultured Flavobacteriaceae bacterium | reverse complement strand
TTGCATCAACACCTGCCGGTGTATTAGCCAAGTTGTTATCGGCTGTTAAATCTGCTGGTGTAAATGTACCTGCAGCTTCTACTGCGTCTGGGCAGCCGTCATTGTCTGAATCTGTGTCTAGATAATCAAATACACCATCATTATCTGTATCTGAACAAAATGAAAAATTGAAGCGACCTGAATTAAGTGTTGAACCTGTTGCTTTATTTCTTAATTCTACTTTAACACCAGACATTGGTTCATTTGAAGTTATTTCAAATTCAACAAATGGTCCAAGTCCACCGGAACCTGCAGTAGCACCTCCATCAATGGTAATAGCATTACCATTAATAGTTATTTGAGCATGGTTTGAAGAAACTACAATCCACTGAAATCCTGAACCAACACCTTGTGCAATAAAAGTATATTTATCAGATTTATTTACATTGCTATTACCTGTTAATCCTGCTGAAATAGAAGGGATATAAGATCCTCCAAAAGTTAAATCAAGATCTAAACCGCCACCTGCAGTAAATCCATTATTGTCTTCAAGCCTAATAATTTCATTATTTGTGCCTTCTGAAGATACTGATACTGATCCTGGATTGGATTGTGGATTAACAGCTACTGGTGGTGATACAGTTACCGAGGTTGGTAAGGGGTCTCCATTAATATCTGTTGTAAAAATTCCACCGGCATTTGTTAAGCCTGCAAATGAAACAAAAGTTGCATTACATTCATCTGTATCTAAAATACCGTCATTATCATCATCTAAATCTACAAGATCTAAAACACCATCGTTATCTGTGTCTTGAGCAAAAGTTTGTGTAGTAGTAAAAAAAGTCAAACCAAATACTAAAAGTAGT
This sequence comes from uncultured Flavobacteriaceae bacterium, assembly GCA_964428855.1. Classification (GTDB taxonomy): domain Bacteria; phylum Bacteroidota; class Bacteroidia; order Flavobacteriales; family Flavobacteriaceae; genus Aureibaculum. The sequence continues at coordinate 7,283 of CAYRZY010000146.1, read as the reverse complement.
AGTCCAATCGTTTTATACCTGTAAGTACGCGAATTCATTTGCAGACCTCTATTAAAAAGCTTAGGTTTGCAGTTCTCTTTTTTAGAATTAAAAATAGAGATATCCTTCATAAAAAAATTTATCATGTTAATTGATTTTATTTATATTATTGATTAATTATGATGCTGCCCCAGCTATAGTAATGCTCTCAAACGTTTTCTATAGTTCGGGGTTTTATTTATGTTTCTTTTACAGTTAGATTCATTTAAAAAGATTAATTAAATATTACAAAAAAGCTTTTAACCTTTTTTGATTAAAATGGTAATTAGAAATAATTAATATGAAGAAAATATCATCCTGTACAAGATGAACTTAAAAAATAAATGAAAAAGTATTTGTTGATTTTGATTTCATAAACTTAGCGACATAACAATTTAATTCTAGAGCAAACTTAGAAAAAAAAACGGCAAAAAATTAATAATGTTAATAAAACCGCGTAATTGTTAACAAACTCTAGAGGCTTTTAATCAGATACTTACCGTTATTACCTCTATGCTTATCGTACTTTAAAAGGCCTTATAAGATATTACTATCTTTTTAATTTGAATTATAAAATTATTTCTTCAAAATATATTTACTACTAAATTACCAAAGAATTAAACGCATTATAATTAAATTAGCCATCTATAACCTATATAAGTGAAAAATATAATTTTAACATATCTATTTTTTATTAGTTTTTTAAGTGTTTTAAATGCACAAGAGACTATAAATGCTATGTTTTATAATTTATTAGAATTCCCCGATGCTCCCCCCTCTAACAGAGCCTCAATTTTAAAAACTATAGTAGATGATTATCAACCAGACTTGTTTATGGTTTGTGAATTGAAGTCAGAAGAAGGTGCCAATGCTATTCTAAACACTTCTTTACAAACTACTGACAATCGTTATTTAAAAACAAATTTTGTTTCAAATCAATCAAATATACAAACAGACTTACAACAATTAGTTTTTTACAATTCAAAGAAGTTACTATTAGAAAATCAAGATTTGATCAATACTGGCATTAGAGATATCAATCATTACCTCTTTAAATTAAACACAACAGCAGCTAGAAATAATCCTATATACTTAGATGTGTTTGTGGCTCATTTAAAATCAAGCCAAGGTTCAGATAATGAACAAAAAAGATTAGATATGGTATTAGATTTTACTAGTACATTAGCAACTATTCCTTCTGATCATTTTGTAATGATAGCTGGAGATTTCAACCTCTATACAGCTCAGGAAGATGCTTATCAAGAACTACTAGACCCAACTAATGCTATTGTATTAAAAGACCCAATTAATAGACCTGGAAGCTGGCATGTAAATTCTAGCTTTCAAGACATCCACACGCAATCTACTAGAAAATCTAATGTAGGTTTTGATGGCTTTGGAGCTGGAGGCGATTTAGATGATCGGTTTGATTTTATTTTAATTTCAAAAAATCTAGAAAATAGCAGCTCTTTAAAATTTGTAGCAAATTCATATAAGGCATATGGAAACAACGGCAACTGTTATAATAAAAGTATCAATGACCCAACCTGTAATGGTGCTGAATATAATGCATCTATCAGAGATGCTTTATACACTATGAGCGACCATTTACCTGTAATACTACAATTAGAAACGAACCAAGCTTTAAGTATTGATGAAAATAATTTTACAGAGAACTATATTCAATTTACAACTGGTAATATTATTTCTGACATACTTACTTTACGTATTGATTCTAGCATTTTAGGAAAGAATATTGTTCTATATAATAGTATGGGTCAAAAAATTAAAACGATACCTTTAGATGAAAATAGGAAAACCATAGACGCAACTTATTTACCTACTGGTATCTATTATATAAAGCTGCAAAACACAACCTCACCTTTAAAATTTATAAAACTATAAGTTATTATGAATAAATTTACGGTGGTTTTATGTTTCTTTTATGCTCTTGCTGGTCAAGCTCAAAACAATTTGATAAGCATTGACGCTAAACTTGATTATAAAAATAATGAGCTACAAATTCAACAAGAAATCACTTACTTTAACACTTCAGGATCAAGTTTAGATACGCTTTATTTTCATAATTGGTCAGCTGCCTATAAAGACATAAAAACACCACTATCAAAAAGATTAATTGAAGATTATGACAAGAGTCTATATTTTGGTTTAGCGTGCATTTAATTGAATAACAAATATAGATTAATATTTTAAAATTGCTGAAAATTGTTAAAAAATACGTATAAATGTTTACAAGTTACTTTGATCTACTGAATAATTACTCCCTAGTTTAAATTATGGGTAATGTGGTCAAAAATAGTACTATACTCTACAAAAAACGCCTCGTTTGAAAAAATTTTATTTCATTTTTGGTTAACCAATAAGATAAGTTCATGATTTTTTATCAAACTTTAGTCTTATCTTTTAATAAATTTAGCACTATAAGTTTTGTAACCATTACTTACTTTAATAAAATAAATACCAAAACTCAATTGACTCACATTTATATTAGTTCTAGATTCTAATTTATTTTTAAGCAATATTTTACCACTTGTAGAATATATTCCAAACTCATAATCTAAACCATTTAATTCATTCAAATCAATATGTAAAATTTGACCTACTGGATTTGGATATATCCTTCCAATTTCACTCAAATTAAACTCATCGTTTCCTAGTACTACTGAAGCTATTTTAATGGTATAATCTTCAACCTCACCGCTTTCAACTAGACATGCTCCTTCTTCTGTAACTGCGTTAGGATTATAATCTACCATTACCCTCATTTTAAGAGAAGTATTAAACACCACATCTTCTGTTGGAATCGTAATTGTTGTCGTATAAGTATCTAATTGAATATTACTACCAAATGCAACTTTTTCATTACCATCAAATTTTTTGTCGTTGTTAAAATCTATATAAACAGAATAGGTTGAACCATTTCCACCAACATACGAATCGGTAACACTAATACTATGCGTATTTCCAGCTTGAGCGTTAAATACTATTGAAGAAAAATCTTGATATCCACTACCTCCAGAACTATCATTAGAATTTCCATTAAAAGTTACATTACTAATTTTGCGATACCATGTTGGATTTTGAACTATAGGTGTACATATAGTTTGTGACGTATCAAATTCTTTAACATTACTATAATAAATTTTTCCTTTATAAACAGCTTTAATTCTATATTTATAAAATTTATTCAATATAGTTGTAATGCTGCTACTAATAACAAATTTTGTGTTTGTGGGGTAATTGTTTGTTGCTAATGAAATAGAGTTACTAAAATCTGTTTCCCCATACTCTATAAACAATTCATCCAATTGATGACCTTCAGGATAAACGATACCCTTTAATTCCCATTGATTATTACCTAAATTTAAAGCTATATAACTTTCTAATTGAGGAATTCTAAAGGCAACTAACTGAAAACTTTGAATTTCCCCATAAAATATTCCACTACTGTCTTTAACAAAAGGACGATAATAATAAATACTATTATAGTCTAAATTATCTATTAATAAAGTAAAATTAGTGCCCGTTAATGTTGTATTACTAATAATGGATTCTGAATTTTCCAAATTCAAATCGGCATTAAATGTAGAATATACAAATCCATATTGACCTACTGAGGAAATTCCAGTAAAATCAGTTTGTAAACTGGCACTGTTTTCAGAAAGTATGGTATGAGATGAGGTGAAATCTACATCAGTATTGATTTTTATTTCAAAATCTATAGTGTGCCTATAGCCTGTTGTTTGACAACTTGTTGGGGGATTATTTGCTTCTAATGCCACCACTCTTAAGGTTAATAATTTATTTAATATTGCTGTACTTGGTACAGTAAAATTAGCCGCAAAAGGTGTGTTGTGAGCTTCTATTTTAGAATTAGAGTTTGCTATTTCTTCATTTGGGTCATCAAAATCACCATCATCATTATAATCTATCCAAGCTTTAATGTAAAAATTGTAACCTACATGACTATCAAAAATTTCTAATACATTTGTTTGGTTTTCTGTTAATTGAAAAAATCTTTCTGTTTTGTAATAATTCTCTGAACTAATTATATCTATTGGAATATCATTTGAATTTATGTTAATCTTGCTTAATTTTTTATAAAAAACCAAATCAGCATCAGCAGTTAAATTACATGTAGGTGTAGTTGGATCTTCTAAAACTAAAATATAATCTTCTTTTATTTTAGTATGAGAGCCATTTGAATTAGTAGCTATTAAGGTAACTTTATAATGTCCTGTATTGTTAAATGTTACCTCTGGAGTTATTTTATCATTAATAGTAATAGTTTCAGAGCCATTTTTAAAAGTCCAAGTTAAAGCATCAGCATTTAACGATTGATCTTGAAATTTTATTTTATCGCCTACACTAATTTCTTTTAGCGTATTACCAAAAACATCAAAATCTGCAATAGGAAAACCTCCATTAGCTTTTAAGACAGATTCTAAAGGAGTTGACCATACACCTCTACCATATTTAGTTACAAATAATCTATGATCTCCATTTGGATAATAGACAATTCTCATATCTCTTAGGTTTTGTAGAGGTAATCCTTTATTAAATTCTATCCACTCAGAACGTAATTCATCTATATAATAAACTGTAAGACTTGTATATATATACATGCCTTCTGAAGTATTCTTATCAATAAGAATTTCTTTAGGTGCATTTTCAGGAAAATTACCTCTCTTAAACCAAGTTTCACCTTTGTCTTTAGAAACAAACACACCTACATTAGTAGCTAGGGCAATAAAATTTTCATTGTATGGATGCGTAGCTATTCTATACCTATTTGCTTTTGGTGCATTTGGTAATTCTACCCATGTTGGATTTGAAGATGATAAATTTTCTGTTACAAATAATTTTTGCCCTACTTCATCTCCTAAGAAAGCTAATTCTGAATTTACATGAGATTGTTCAAAGGTTCCTTCTTTTAACTGTGAAATTCCTGTAGAACTAATATCTACAATTTCCCAGTTATTAGAAATTGGCACCCAACTATGCCCTCCTGCACTTGGAAAATTTTCTCCTTTGAAATTCTTTACAGCCCAACCATCTTTTCCAAAAGGCGAGCGTACTAATAATACTTCACCTTTATCTTGGGTTAAGTTTTTGCGTGTAAAACCATATATTCTATCAGTATTAAAATTATCAGAATCAATATTATTGTACACTTCATAAACATCAGAACCTCCATTTAGTTTCACGTTTAAACTTCCTGTTATAAATTTAGTATCATCTGTAGGTTTTATTCTTCCTCTATAAACATCTGCAGATGCTACATGGGTATCTCTCCCATTTCGTGTAAACAACTGTCCTATATCTTGACCTCCTGTCATAAAAACACCTTTATTTTGTTTACTTACATCCATTTGCCCCCCTTCTATAACACAAATATCACCATTTTTAGCAACTACTTTACTGTTGATATAGACAGATTTTGATAATCCTGAAGCTTGAATCATAGCATTAGTAGGAAACATATCATCGTCTTTTATTGCCCAAACACCTCCATCATTACACCAAAAAATAGAATCTTTAGTTATATTGGTTGTCATATACCTATTATCTGCCCAGTTGCTTTCTCCATAGCTTGGTTTTAAGCTCCATAGAACACCACCATCATCTGTTCCCCACATTTTTGTGTTTTGCGTAATTAATCTATTTGGATTGTTAGGACTTACAAAGAATTCACTAATCCAACCCGCAGATGAATATGGACTAATACTGGTATATCCATCTACATCTTCTTCAAAACCTTGAGCATTATTTGCTTCTCGCAAACCAACTGATCCATTTGGATAAGGATAAGTAGGGTGTTTTACTTCTATAAAATTAAAATACTGATTATTTTGAGGGTTAGGATTAAATTCTGATTTCCATAAACCAACGAATCGTGTTGGACTATTACCATCTAAAATGCCATAAGCATACACAATATCTAAACCTGTTTGTGATTCATGAATTGCAGTATAAAAACGGTGCACTTGTAATTGATCTTTGACTACTACTTCGTTAAATGTATTCCCTTTATCTAGAGTATAATATAGGGTTGGGGCTATTGGCGGTCCATTTTTAAGTCTATTTTTAGAAAGAATCATTAAACCCCAATCATCTGTAACATCTATTTCTGTAAAATAACCTTCAATTTTTTGTTCCCAAATTTGTCCTGCATTTGTGGTGAGATAAATCCCTTCCTGTGTGGCTACAATTGCTCTCGAAGCATCTGTTGGGTCAGATTGTATTTCATAGATATCGCCATCAATTCCTACACTTCTATCTTGCCATGAGATTCCCTCATCTGTACTATACCATATCTTTTTATCTTCTGCCGCTCCAAGATATAAAATATTGGGATTTGCAGGACACACTTCTACTGTTGATGTATTATCTGTAGTAAAATAATCTGTTAATGGTTTCCAATTTTTTCCATAATTTGTTGTTTTCCACAAGCCTCCATTTCTTGCACATACATACATAATTGCGGGGTTAGTAGGATGCATTTCTACATATTGCAAAGCACCATTACCTGTTGCTGTCCAATGCACATCAGGATTCCCAAAAGGCCCTACATTTTTCCAAGAACCTGCATTATCTTTATTGGGTGTACTGAACGTATAATTTGAAGGAAAAGGCACAGCTACTGTTTTAGATTTATCTCTAATGGTATCTTTTTTAGGAAATCTATTTCTAAATGCTAATAACTGTTTGTATTGCTTAACTTCAGATTGAAAATACCCATAAGAATCTAGATTGCTTTCAATGTATAATTTCATTTTTTCATAATGCTCAATCGTTTCTTCATCTAAATGATGTGTTGAAGTATATGCTTTAAATGCCAATTCTACATCAGACAATTTAAAACTATCTTGCTCAAGTATTTCTTGCCAAACAGGCTTTTCATAAGCATTTTGATCTAAAATAATAAGTGTTTTGGGTTGTTCTGTATTACAAGAGAGTAAAATAACTCCTATAACTAATATGAAAATAGAGCGATTCATAGGTTTAGCTTTTAAAACTCAAAAGTACTCAAAGAATACTCAAAAGTATCAAAACTGTTAATTACTTCTAATAACTCTTATGAGCTAAACATGAACTTTATAGCTGTGTTTTGTTGAAACACAAAAGGCTAACTTGACTAGTAAATTAACATTTTTATTAATAATAAAAATGTTATCCGAAATCTATAAACCTGTATTCTATGATTAAAAAAAGAATTTTGGTTGGGAGTTATTAACAATTTT
>CAYRZY010000145.1:6812-8161 GCA_964428855.1 uncultured Flavobacteriaceae bacterium | reverse complement strand
AATATTACTAAATATAATGTTAATTATTTGTAAAAAATCAGCAATTAGCGTTTTATTTTTTGATAAAGTTCTATAAGTTTAAACTTACTCCTATCATAATTCTAGGCATAAACTGTGGTTGTTTTATGGCTTTGTTTGCATCTTTATAATTATAATTTTCACGCGGATTTATATTGTCGTTATTCGGACTATACTCTGTATCATGCCCTTTTAGCGTTGTATTTAAATAATAATCAAGTCCAGTAGCAAGGACTAAATCAAATTTAGAAGTCATTTTAAAATAATTTTCAGCTCCAATTCCTAATCCCCATTGTTTTGAGGTGACATCAAAATTTTCATTGCCACCAACATAATTAAAATTAGCAGTGAAGCTAGAATATCTTGGGCCAAAAACTAAAAATGAGTTTTTTAATTTAAAGAATGCGTGTGGCATCATATAATCTATTCTATAATCAAAAGATTTCCCTTCTTTCTGAGGAACACCATTCGTGGCGTTATTAATGAAAACACGACGAGCATCTGCTGCTTTTCCTGGTTCTAAACGGTTATAACCAAAGCTAAAACGGATGTTTCCGGGTAAACCCTGAGCAACATCTATAAAAGTGAAATTTGCATTAATCCCAAAACCTCTATTATAGCCTGTAGTAATTCCAACTGAATTTTTTGATTGACCAAAACTTATAAAAGTTACTAAAAGTAGGAGAGAACAAGTAAATAGTGTAATTTTATTGTTCATAGTTTTGTTTTTTGTTACTGTCATATAACGTTTTTCCAAGTAAAATATTTTGTTATTTGTCTTTATTCGTGTGTTATTTTTTAGGTTAACTGAAAACATTATGTAATTTTGCAATTGGAATACAATTTCGATATTTGTAGAGATTAACAAACTAAAATTAAAACATGTTTAATAAATATATCAAATTAGCAATTGCGGTTGCAATTGTAGTATGGGCAGTTTTTCAATTTATGGAAAAGCATATTGGTAATGGTATTGCTCTACTATTTTTAGCAGGAGTTTTTGTTTTCTTTTATTTTAAAAATGAATTCTTATTGCTGTCTTTTATGCAATTGCGGAAGCAAAATTTTGCAGGAGCTAAAAAATGGTTAGACTATATTAAAAATCCGTCAAGTGCATTGATTAAAAATCAAGAAGGATATTTTAATTTTTTACATGGTATTTTGGTTTCTCAAACCAATTTAACGCAAGCAGAAAAGTATTTTAAAAAAGCATTGAAATTGGGCTTATCTATGAGTCATGATGTGGCTATGGCGAAATTGCAATTGGCAGGTGTGGCAATGACCAAGAGAAGAAAACGTGAGGCTACTAATTTAATTGCTGAAGCAAAAAA
>CAYRZY010000145.1:0-6712 GCA_964428855.1 uncultured Flavobacteriaceae bacterium | reverse complement strand
AAAAACGTTTTATTTGCTGAAATTAAAGCAAAACCCATGAAACTGAAAATCAGCCTATTTCTTCTATTAGTAGCTTATAATTTTTCATTTTCACAAGAAAAATATACCATTAGCGGATATATTCAAGATGCTAAAACAGCAGAGCGTTTAATCTCAGCAACTATTTTTGAAATCAATAAAAGTAAAGGAGCAACTTCAAATACTTATGGGTTTTATAGTTTGACTTTGTCGGAAGGTAAAGTGAATCTCTATGCTTCTTTTGTAGGCTATCAAGAGAAAATTTTAAATTTTGAATTGAAAAAAGATACGATTATTAATTTCAATTTAAATCCATCCTTAACTTTAGACGAAGTAGTTATATCCGTTAAGAAAGAAGCGAAAATTGAGCAAAGAGCACAAATGAGTCATATTACTGTTCCGGTGAGTGCTATTGAGAAAATACCAACCATTTTGGGTGAAAATGATGTGTTGAAGACTTTACAATTATTGCCAGGTGTTCAGGGTGGTACAGAAGGTATGAATGGGGTTTATGTCAGAGGTGGTAGTCCAGATCAGAATTTAGTGATTCTTGATGGAGTACCCGTTTATAATGTATCACACTTGTTAGGTTTTCTTTCTGTTTTTAATACAGATGCTATTAAAAATGTTTCATTGACCAAAGGTGGCTTTCCTGCTCGGTATGGAGGGCGGTTGTCATCGGTTATTGAAATCAATATGAAAGAAGGAAATAAAAAAGAATTTCATGGTGAAGGTGCTATTGGTCTTTTATCTTCACGATTGACTATAGAAGGTCCCATTGTAAAAGATAAAAGTTCATTTATGATTTCTGGAAGGCGAAATTATTTTGATGTTATCGCCAAACCATTTATTAAAAAAGCAGTTAAAAAAGATGGGAATGATTTAGATTTGAGTACTTATTTTTATGATCTGAATGCAAAAGTGAATCATGAATTCAATCAAAAACATAGTATTTATTTAAGTGCATATTTAGGTTCTGATGTTTTTAAAAATGATTTAAAATCAAATGATAAAAATAGTGATGATTTTAATAGAACTACAGCAGGAATTGATTGGGGTAATTTAATTACAGCATTGCGATGGAATTATAAAATTAATAATAAATTATTTGCCAACACAACCTTGACCTATAGTAAATTCAATTTTGATTTTGAAGTAGGTGAAGAGGATTTATCTGAGGGTGAACGCAATAAATTTGAGGCAGTCTATAAATCTGGAATTCATGATGTAGCTGGTAAAATTGATTTTGATTACATTCCGAATCCGAATCATCATATTCGTTTCGGCTTGGGTAATACGTACCACACATATAACCCTGGGGCATTGGCATTGAAAGGCGATTTTGATGAAGAAGATTATGAGACACTTAACAATCAAGATAAACAATATTCGAATGAGTATTTTGGGTACATAGAAGATGAATTGAAATTTGGGAATTTAAAAGCAAATATCGGTTTGCACGCTTCTGGTTTTTCTATTGGAAATAAAAACTACAGTTCTCTACAGCCGCGTATTGGGCTAAGGTATTTAGTGAATAATAAGTGGAGCTTGAAAGCATCGTATGCAACTATGACGCAGTATATCAATTTATTAACCAATGAGTCAATTGGTTTACCAACCGATCTTTGGGTGCCGTCAACTGAAACAATTAAACCACAAACTTCTTGGCAAGCAGCCTTTGGAGTGGCTACAACCTTTAAAAATGATCTTGAATTAAGTGTTGAAGGTTATTATAAGAAGATGGATAATGTTATTTCTTATAAAGAAGGAGCTAGCTTTTTTAATGTAGAAGAAAATTGGGAAGATAAAATAACACAAGGGAATGGTACTGCTTACGGTTTAGAGGTTTTATTACAAAAGAAAAGAGGGAAGACAACAGGGTGGATTGGTTATACGTTGGCATGGAATAACCGACAGTTTGATGAAATAAATTCTGGCAAGGAGTATCCTTTTAAATTTGATAGACGCCATGATTTTGAAATGGTGGCTATTCATAAATTTTCTAATAGGTTGCATTTGAGTGCCTCATGGGTATATAGTACAGGTAATGCTATTTCATTGACAGAAGCTACTTATACTAGTTTCAATCAAAACGGAAATTTAGAGCCTATTTCTTTAGTTGGTAGTAAAAATAGTTATAGAATGCCTTCTTATCACCGGTTAGATTTAGGTTTAGAGTTTGTTAAAAAAACAAGCTGGGGAGAAAGAGCATGGATTTTTGGAGTGTATAATGCATACATGAGAAGCAATCCGTTTTATGTATATCTGGGTGAAAATTATGATACGGATGAAAAACAGTATCGACAAGTAAGTTTATTGCCTTTAGTACCTTCAGTTTCTTATCGATTTAAATTTTAATTATATGTTACAACTAAAAAAAATAAGTTTGTTTTTAACGATAGTTTTACTATTAATTTCTTGCTCTGAAGATTTTTTTGATAAAGGGATTGATGTAGATGTTGACGATCATACAAGTAAATTGGCAGGAACTGCTTTTTTAGGCAGTGCAGAAGAAACAAATCAAGTGTTGGTTTCATTTTCTCAAGGCCCATTTGGAAAAAGTAATGAAATTCAAGTCTTAGATGACGCTACGGTTACCGTAACAGGAAATAATACCGTAATTGATTTTTATCCTAATGATGAGAATCCGTTCTATTTTGCCAATACCAATATTGATTTTGTGCCAAATAACGAATATACATTAACGATTGCTGCTCCAAATTATGAGACAATTTCAGCAACTCAAGTTTATCCTGAGAAAGTGCCTGTATTAGAAGCTTCATTAACTGAGAATATATTTAAAATTAAGATAAACGACATCCCAAATCAAAAGGATTACTATTTGTTACAATTAGTGGAGGTAATTGATGATGAAGGGGGTTTCAATGAGCAATATATTTTTCCTTTTGGATCTTTAACAAAGGAATCTGGTTTTTGTTATAGCTGTGTTACTTTTAATGATGCTTCTTTTGATGGAGAGCAAGGTTTTGAAATTGTAGTGACGAATGATAATTATAACCAAAATGAAGAAAATGCTACTTATAAAGCTATTTTGTATCATATAACAGAAGATTTTTACCGTTATGACACGACACTTCGTATTTCAGATTATGCAGAAGAGAATCCTTTTGTTGAGCCTGTGATTTTACATAGTAACTTTGAGACTGGTTATGGTGTTTTTGCTTTGGTAAACAAATCGGAATTGCTATTTGCCAAATAGGCTTGCCTGCTGTTTCTCAATTTCGCCTTTCTTTAGAAATTTTGAGATAGGGTAATAAAACAAAAAACCATCTACAGTAGTAAAGTAGATGGTTTTTTTTATTTTAGATAGAATATAATGCTATTCTTCTTCCTGAGCTTTTACTGGAGTTTTTTTATTGAATTTTGCATATTTAGTTTTAAACTTATCAATACGTCCTGCAGCATCAATTAGTTTAACTTTACCTGTATAGAAAGGATGTGACGTTCTTGAAATCTCTAATTTTATTAAAGGGTATTCAACACCGTCAACTTCTAAAGTTTCTTTTGCATCTGCAGTAGATCTTGTTAAAAACACATCATTGTTAGACATATCTTTAAATGCTACCATTCTATAATTTTCAGGATGAATTCCTTTTCTCATCTTTAGTGATTTTATATTATTAAATAAATAACCTTAAATTGTAAAAAAAATCTACTTGGCTATTTTGAGAGTGCAAATTTAATACTATTTTTGAAAATTCAAACAATATCTATACTATTTTATATGAAAAATTTAATAATAATTTTCTACTTGGGTTTAATTACTCTTTTTTTAAGCTCTTGCGGCAATGTTTACAAGCTAAAATTGAATTCTCCTAAAGAAATTAAAGGGAGTCAAAAATTTTCAGTGACTGTTGAAGAGCAAGAACAAAAACCTATAGATTCTATCCGTTATTACCTAGATGGTAAAAAATTGAGCTCAAATAAAGATATTGATGTTTCTAAGAGTAGATTAGGTGCTCATGCTATTTCAGCAACTATCTTTTATGGTGGTACACAGAAGAAACTAACCAATACGATTATTTTTTTAGCAGATAAATCTCCTGAAATATATACTTATACTATTGTTAATGAATATCCTCACGATGAAAAAGCTTTTACACAAGGGTTGGAGTATCATAACGGATTTTTATATGAAAGTACAGGGCAAAGAGGTAAATCTTCTTTACGTAAAGTAGAAATTACCACAGGTAAAGTTGTACAGAAAGCAGATATAGATAAAAAGTATTTCGGAGAAGGAATGACCATTTTCAATAATAAAGTTTTTGTGTTGACTTGGCAAAATAAGGTTGGTTTTATCTATAATCTTGATACTTTTGAAAAAGAAAAGGATTTTTATTATGGGCAAAGTAAACAAGGATGGGGTTTGACTCATAATTCTGAAAAGTTGATAAAATCTGATGGGTCAGAAAAAATTTGGTTTTTGAATACAGAAACAGGTGAAGAAGAATCGTTTATTGAAGCCTATACAAATGATCGTCTTATTAAAGAATTGAATGAATTAGAATTCATTAACGGAAAAATTTATGCCAATGTTTGGCAACGGAATAGTATTATCATTATCAATCCGACAACAGGAGCCGTAGAAGGTATTGCAGATTTAAAAGGATTACAAAGTAAATCAGGACAAAAGGGAAGTGATAAAGTGTTAAACGGAATTGCTTATGATGCTGAAAATGACCGTTTTTTTGTTACAGGTAAAAATTGGAATAAACTTTTTGAAATTAAACTTCAAAAAAAGTAATAAAAAATAAGATAAAGGGTTATAGTTATATAAGATAATTTATGCGAGTACTCTATTCACTTTTCATCATTATTACAATTGTTTTTTTAAGCTCTTGTCGTAAAGATTTTGGAACAATAATAAGTTCTGGTGAACTTGAATTTTCTGTAGATACCGTGTTGTTAAATCGTGTTTTTAATGATATCAGTTCAAGTACACAAAGTTTTAAAGTGTATAATAAGAGTGATGATGCCATTTCAATACCGAGTATTGCTTTGGGTAGAGGTGCCAATTCATTTTACAGATTAAATGTTGACGGAATTTCTGGTAAATCTTTTCAAGACATTGAAATACTAGCCAATGATAGTATCTTTATTTTTGTAGAAGCTACAGTTGATTTTAGTCAAGTTACTGATACAGATTTTTTTTATAGAGATTCTGTTGTTTTTCATTCAGGAGCCAATGAGCAAGATGTAGATTTAGAAGCCTTAGTGCTAGATGTAAACCTGATTAGACCAGATAGAACACAGCAGTCTGATGGAAGTTTTATTTATGAAGCTATTATTTTAGGTGAAAATTCAGAAGGAGAAAAAATAGGTGTTAGAGGGACAATGTTAGATGGAAATACCACTTTTAGCAATGAGAAACCTTATTTAATTTACGGATATGTTGGTGTGCCAGAAAACACAACCTTAACTGTGAATGCAGGAGCTACATTGTACTTTCATGAAAATTCAGGCATTATAGTAGAAAAGGATGCAACGTTAAAAGTAGAAGGAGAATTTGAAAATGAAGTGCTATTTGAAGATGATAGGCTAGAACCAGAATTTGAAGATGTCGCAGGGCAGTGGGGACTCATTTGGCTGAGAGAAGGAAGTAAGGATAATAGTATAAATTACGCTACAATTAAAAATAATGCTATTGGTGTTTTGGTTGATGATACAGGAGGCTCAGCTATTACACTAACCATTAAAAACACACAGATTTACAATACTTCTAACTACGGAATTTTAGGTAGAGATGCTCATGTTTTAGGTGAGAATTTAGTCATTGCTAAAAGTGCTCAAGCGACCTTGGCTTGTACGGAAGGAGGTTCTTATAACTTTAAACATTGTACGTTTGCCAATTATTGGAATAGTGGATTTAGACAATTGCCATCAGTTTTGGTAAATAATTTTGTTGCTTACAGAGATGAAAATAATGATGAGGTTATCGAATTACACAATTTGAATGAGGCTAGTTTCACCAATTGTATTGTTGATGGCAATCAAAATTTAGAGTTTGTATTAGACAAAGTAGAAGGAGCAAACTTTACTTTTAATATAAAAAATTGCATGCTAAAGTTCAATACTGATAATGCTGAAATACTGAACAATCCATTATTTGATTTTGAGAACACAAGTCTTTATAAAAATATCATTTTAAATGGTAAGGCAAATTTTAAAGATACTAGAGAGAATGAACTTTTTATTGGTCAAGATTCTGAAGCAAATGGCAATGCTGATGTAGGGGTTGCTTCACAAGTGCCTTTTGATATTTTAAATATAAGTCGTACTACTTCTCCTGATATTGGTGCGTATCAACATATTACTTTCGAGGATGAAGAAGAAAATTGATTTAAAAATTAATATACTTTAGCCTACTTTATTGAAGATGAATTACGAGATTGAATTTCAGTTTTAATTTTCTTTATTTTCATATAATTCACTATTAAAAATAGGACAAGAAGAATAGGTAATAATTGTTCTAGGTTGAAAGTTTTAGTGTTGAGATAATTCAAAACATCAATTATAATGATCACAATGGTAAGTCCAGTTAATAGTCCAGTAACAAGCTCAAGTGTTCTTCTTCTTTTCTTAAGTTCTTCTATACTTAATTCTGTTAGTTTCATTATTTTATTTTTTTTATAAAGAGTATTTATCGACACTTACTTTTTCGAATTTAGTATAC
>CAYRZY010000144.1:0-8241 GCA_964428855.1 uncultured Flavobacteriaceae bacterium | reverse complement strand
TTTTACGTTGGATGCTTGTTTTACGTTAACTACACTTGAGTTTAAGAAATGTGAGAATGATGATGATGCCACTTTTGAAATCTATTTCGAAGGAGAAAAAAAAGAGGCTTTTAAACCCAAAATCGCCACATTTTTTAAGCGGATTCAAAAATATGTTCCGTTTATAACCGACTATGATTTTACAATCAATTCACGTAATTCTTTTCCACATAGTAGTGGTATTGCATCTTCGGCAAGTGGTATGTCAGCTCTATCCTTATGTATCATGAGCTTGGAAAAACAAATTAATCCGAATATTACCGATGCTTATTTTAATAAAAAAGCATCCTTTTTAGCACGTTTAGGCTCAGGGAGTGCCAGTAGAAGTATTGAAGGTGAATTGGTAGTTTGGGGTAAACATGATGCTTTTAATGAAAGTTCTGACCTTTACGGGATAAAATATTCCAACGAAATTCATAAAAATTTTAAAAACTATCACGATACAATCCTACTGGTTGATAAAGGCGAAAAGCAAGTATCTAGTACCCTTGGTCATAACCTAATGCATCAACATCCTTTTGCCACACAACGTTTTGCTCAAGCTCATGAAAACCTAAGCAAACTAAATACAGTTTTACAAAACGGAAATTTAAAAGAATTTATAGCCATTGTAGAAAGTGAGGCTCTTACCTTACATGCGATGATGCTGACTAGCAACCCGTATTTCATTCTAATGAAACCCAATACGCTAGAAATTATCAATAAGATTTGGGATTTTAGAGCAAGAACAAATTCGAATGTTTGTTTTACCTTAGATGCAGGAGCAAATGTACATGTTCTCTTTCCAGAAAAGGAAGCAGAAGTAGTTAACAGTTTTATAGTGAATGAATTACTTCAATTTTGCCAAAATAATCACTATATTTGTGACAGGGTCGGATTAGGAGCAACGCAACTTTAAAATTCTACCTTATTGTGATTTTGTATTTATGGCAATGGTATTTGATTTATGTTATAACAAAATCATAACCTCTAGACTGAAGAAAAACAACACATATATTCTTACAGCTTAAAAAGCTGATGAGAAATATTATGTTCAATATTAACTTAAATCTTTAGTCATGAAAAATCAATCAATACTTACCTGCATTCTTTTTTTTATTTTTTCAATAAGCCTTTTTGCTCAAAAAGACACCATTTGGTTTGATGCTAATTGGAATACTACAACAAAAAATCAGTCATCATATTATAGAACTGAACCCATAAAAAAAGATAATGGTTACCTTTTAACCGATTATTATTTGTCTGGTGCAAAACAGATGAATGCCTTTTCAACAACACAAGATGAAGATCATTTTGATGGTGTCGTTACTTGGTATTTTGAAAATGGAAATATAATGCAAACCGTAACCTATAAAGTAGGGAAATTAGAAGGTCTTAGAAAGAATTATCATGAAAGTGGCTCCTTAAAAAATCAATTTTCTTATACTGATGGTAAAATTCTTGGAGAATGGGTTGAGTATTATGAAAATACAAAACTTTCAGAAAAAGGCAGCTACAAAAATGGAGATAGAAATGGCTCTTGGAAAGAGTTTTATAAAAGTGGCAAATTAAAAGGTGAAGGCAATTATGCAAATGATAAAAAGGTTGGCGACTGGAAAATGTACTATTATGATGGAACTCAAGCTGATTAAGTAAAATAAACAATTATACTTAGCGTTTATATAAATCAACACAGATAGCATTTTATTCAATAATATAGTATATTTGCCTTAAATTGCTGTTAATTAAACCTGATTTAATGAAAGGACCTTTATTTTACGCTAAAATTTTACTTTTCGGAGAATATGGAATCATTAAAGATTCTAAAGGTTTAGCAATTCCTTATAATTCTTATCAAGGTGCTTTAAAAGTGTCTGATAACTTATCGGATAAAGCAACATTATCGAATGAAAACCTCAAAAAATTCTATCAATATTTAGCTGATTTAGAAGCTAAAAAACTAGTCCATTTCAGGTTATATGAGTTAAAAAAGGATATTAATAGAGGTATGTATTTTGATTCTAGTATTCCACAAGGATACGGTGTTGGTAGTTCAGGAGCTTTGGTTGCTGCAATTTATGATAAATATGCCGATGATAAAATCACTGTTTTAGAAAACTTAACACGAGATAAATTACTAAAACTAAAAGATATTTTTTCTACAATGGAATCGTTTTTTCATGGGAAAAGTTCTGGTTTAGATCCATTAAACAGCTATTTGAGTATCCCTATTTTAATCAATTCAAAAAATAATTTAGAAGCGACTGGCATTCCGTCTCAAAAAGAAGGAAAAGGTGCAGTTTTCTTATTAGATTCTGAACAGGTTGGCGAAACCGAACCTATGGTGAACATTTTCATGAATAAAATGAAGAACGAAGGGTTTAGAAGAATGCTTAACGAAGATTTTGCCAATTATACGGATGCTTGTATTGACGATTTTTTACATGGCAATATCAATTCTTTATTTGGCAATGTAAAACAGCTTTCAAAAGTAGTATTGGCTAATTTTAAACCCATGATCCCTAAAGCTTTTCATAAGCTTTGGCAACAAGGAATTGACACAAACGCATACTATTTAAAATTGTGTGGTTCTGGTGGTGGCGGCTATATTTTAGGATTTACTGAAGATTATAAAAAAACCCAAGAAATCTTAAAAAATTACAAGTTAGAATTGGTATATCGTTTTTAATCGTATAACGATATGGATTTACTCAAAGAAGCCGAAAATAACACTCCTAAGAATCCGAAAAAGTATCCTTTTTATTTTAAATTCTTAAGCTTACTCTCTGTAGTTAGAGGTTATAACATTGCTATTATTGTACTGGCACAATACTTGGCTTCTATCTTTATTTTTTCTCCATATTCTTCATTAAAACAAATATTATTAAACCTTGACTTGTATTTTATTGTCTTAGCTACAATATGCGTAATTGCTTCGGGCTATATTATCAATAATTTTTACGATGTAGATAGAGACTTGGTAAATAAACCACAAAAAACTAAAATTGACAATATCGTTTCACAAAAAACTAAATTATATATTTACTTTGCATTGAACTTTTTAGGTGTTGCATTTGCCTTTATCGTCTCTTGGAAAGCTGCTGTATTTTTTGCAGTTTATATATTTTTAATTTGGTTCTATTCACATAAATTAATAAAATATCCGCTAATAAAACTATTCTCGGCTGCTATATTAGCTCTTTTACCCTTTTTTGCAGTCTTTGTGTATTATAAAAATTTTTCTAATATAATTTTTATGCATGCATCGTTTCTATTCTTTATTTTATTGATGCGAGAACTGATAAAGGACTTAGAAACCATACAAGGAGATATTATTGTAAATTACATGAGCTTACCTATAAAATATGGCGAAAGATTCACCAAAATCCTTATAGGTCTCATTGTTTTTTTATGCATCCCTCCTATTTATTTCTTGCTAAAACATCCTGAAATAGGCTTGATGCGATATTATTTCTATTTTTCAGGTAGTGTACTCTTAGTTTTTATCTTATTACTTCAAAGAGCAAAATCAAAAAGCAACTATATGCTACTACACACCATTCTTAAACTCCTCATTTTAGCAGGAGTACTCAGTTTGGCATTTATTGATACCTCTGTGATTTTAAAAAGATTGTTGTAATAAATTGACCTCCAACAAAAAACGCTTGTCTTATCATACTATATCCTTGTAAAGGATTACATTTGCCAAAAATTTCATAATGGCAAAACAAAAATCGTCGAGAGGACGACATGCTAAAACGTCTTCTTCAGATACAAAGAACAATACAGATTCTAAAAAAACTTTCAGTAAACCTAATACGTTTAAGAAAAGTAAACCTAATCCTTACAGAAAGGATATCCGTAAAGATACACCTAAAAAAAGGTTAGAAGAACCTACAGAAATTAGACTCAATAAATACATTTCAAATTCAGGAATTTGTTCACGTAGAGAGGCTGATGTGTATATCAAATCTGGAAGTGCTACAGTTAACGGAAAAATAATTACAGAAATGGGCTACAAAGTAAAACTTACTGATGTAGTTCGTTTTGATGATTCATTGATTTCACCAGAACCTAAACGCTT
The DNA here is from genome assembly GCA_964428855.1 of uncultured Flavobacteriaceae bacterium. Lineage (GTDB taxonomy): Bacteria > Bacteroidota > Bacteroidia > Flavobacteriales > Flavobacteriaceae > Aureibaculum. Next base: position 4,139 of record CAYRZY010000144.1, on the reverse strand, counting down.
TATTTTACTCAATAAACCAAAGAATTTTATTACTTCAATGAATGAAGAACGTGGAAAAAGCACGGTGCTTGATTTAATAGGTAGAGCTACTAAAGAACGGATTTATCCTGTAGGTAGATTAGATCGTAATACAACAGGTTTGTTGCTATTTACCAATGATGGTGAAATGGTAAAAAAACTAACACACCCAAAACATACATTTAAAAAACTATACCATGTTTCATTAGAGAAAAAACTAGCTTTAAAAGATTTACAGCAAATTTCAGAAAACTTTATTTTAGAAGGCAAAATGGTTTTTGTAGATGCTATTTCTTATATTGAAAATGAATCTAAAAGTGAAGTCGGCATAGAAATTCACTCTGGTAGAAATAGAATTGTTAGAAAAATATTTGATCACTTTGGTTATAAGGTAAAAAAATTAGATCGTGTTATTTTTGCAGGATTGACCAAAAAAAACTTACCAAGAGGTCGTTGGAGACACTTGACTCAACAAGAAGTAAACACACTTAAAATGATATAACGACCCAAAAGGAAACAAGACCGCTTTGCTACAAGAACCAAGACTCTTACAAATAGTCAGGAAATCCTTCTATTAAACCCTCAATGAGAATGAGGAATTAACAACAAAACCCGAACTAACTATTCGGGTTTTGTTGTTTTACCTTTAATCACATCTATAAAAAATACATCAAGAATCAAATTCTTTAACCTCTTTCACTTCTCCTGTTTTTAACTGTAACTGTATATTACCTATTCTAACACGTATCAATCTTAATGTAGGGAAACCAACCGCAGCAGTCATTTTACGTACTTGTCTAAATTTACCTTCTGTAACAATAATACTCACCCAACTTTTTGGACCATGACGCTCATCTCTCACTTTACGATTAGCAATAGGCAATCCTTCAACAGAAGAAATATGAAAAGCCTTACAGGGCTTGGTGACGTATTTAATGCCTTCAAATCCGATTTCCACCCCTTTTTGTAATTGTTCAATGGCATTATCATCAATAACACCATCAACCTGAGCATAATATTCTTTTTCTACTTTTCGGCTTCTTATGTATTCGCTTACTTTGCCATCAGTTGTCAATAATAACAGACCTTCTGAAGGTTCATCTAATCGGCCAATTGCCATTGTTCCTTTCGAGAAATTACACAATTCACCTAATAGTTTTTTTCTGTTTTTTCTTTTTCCTTCATAAATAAACTGACTTAAGTAACCATAAGGTTTGTGTAGTATGTAGTGATGATGTATTATGTTTTCTATCATAATGGATTCTTACCACAAAATTAAGGTATTTAATTTTGTATTTTTGACACATGGCAAAAACAGGACGAGAAAAAAACACAAAAAACAAAGCAAAACACACCAAACTTCTCAATCGTAAAAAGAATAAAATTAAACAAGAAAAAAATCTTCGCAAAGAACGATTGAAGGCAATTGTAAAGAAAGCTAATGGGTAATTTCAGCTCAAATCATTAGTTTCACCCACATAACACCTGTCTGAATTGACACAAAAAAGCAAAATAATTTTAATCTGTAACAGTATTTTAGGACTAAACATATTAGAAAAAATACGATTATATTTTTCCTACTTAGAACTTCTATGTATGTTTGTTTTCTCAAAGAACGATAAATATGGAAAAACTATCAAAAGAATTGATTGGTGCTTCAACAATACCAATTATACTATCTATACTTTCAAAAAATGAATCTTATGGGTATGAAATAATCCAAAACGTAAAAGAAATATCTAATGGTAAAATAGAATATGGAGACGGAACTTTATATCCAGTTTTACACAAATTAGAAAAAAAAGAACTCATTACATCTTATTGGAAAGTAGCAGATTCTGGAAGAAAGAGAAAGTATTATAAAATTAGTGATAAGGGGAAAAAAGAACTCTTAACAGAAAAAGAAAACTGGTCAGTTATCAATCAAATTATATCAAAATTATGGAAAATAGAACCAAATTTAATTTAAAACAAAGTATCGATATCTGGAAATCAGAGTTATCACAAAACTCATATATGACTTGTGATAATATAAACGAATTGGAAAGTCATTTACAAGATGAAATTCACGAACTATTAAAATTAGGATTAAGTAATGAAGAATCTTTATTAATAGCAAAAAATAGAATTGGTAATATAGAAAAGTTAACAACTGAATATGGTAAAGTTAATAATGAAGTCTATTTCAGAAATACAATTACTCCATATCTAAAGGGTATATTATTCTTTTTAGCATACTTGGCAATAGTTGATTTTTTGACACATTTATCAATACTAATTGCTTACAAGGTTGGTATAAGTGTAGGCTATATAAATTTGATCTCAATAGAATTGATCATTTTGTTGACTTTTATCTTAATAGTATTTTTCTATAAAAAGTATAAGAATGGAAATTTTAATATGCGAAAATTAACAAATATTCCTGTTTTAGTAAGCACCATAATAGTTAGCAAATTTTTGACTTATCTAAATTTAGATGTAACTTATTCAATAAAATTTGGCGTCATGCATGGCGTTTTATATGGATATCAGATATTATTTGGATTGTTTGTTTTAGCAATTTCTTGTATAATATATTATTCCTCAAGACAGGAAAGTAAAATAAAAATGGCGGAGTAAAGTAATTTAAATACTAAAAACAGATATTATGAAAAAAATAATTTATGGATTAATCTTATTATTTATTTCCTGTAATGAAAAACCGAAAACAGAATTTTCATTACAGGGAACTACAAACGGACTTGAGAATGGAACAGTTCTTTATTTAGATAATCCTTTAGAAGGAAAATTAATTGATTCTACGAATGTTGAAAATAATACTTTCAGTTTTCAAACTAAACTATCTAAATCACCTATTCAAGTAGTTTTTCGGACAAAAAACTTTTCGCCTACGCATATTAGATTCTTATGGTTGGAAAATAATCCAATGACTTTTGACGGAACAAAAGCTGATTTTAGAAATGCTAAAATAACAGGCTCTGAATCAGAAAATTTAAGTTTCAGTCTTCACCAAAAAATCGACTCTTTACCAAGGAAAGAACAGGTGAATAAGACAATAGAATTTGTAAAGAATAACTCTAATAGTATTGTGAGTGCATCAATGCTTTCAGTTTATTCCACAACTTGGGGAAAAGAAAAAACTTTGGAACTCTATAAGCAATTTTCAAATAAGAATAAAAATTCTGAGTATGGAAAGAAAATTGCAAAATACATTGAACTGAATAAAGACCCTAAAGTTGGAGAAAAATATGTTGATTTTAAAATGACCGACTCAAAAGGAAATACCAAAAAACTATCTGACTTGAAAGAAAAAATAGTTCTCCTTGAGTTTTGGGCTTCTTGGTGTGGTTCTTGCCGACAGGAAAACCCTAATCTTGTAAAAACTTACAAAAAGTTTAACTCAAAAGGATTTGAAGTATTTGCTGTTTCTTTAGATGAAGACAAAGACAGTTGGTTAAAAGCAATTGAAAAAGATAGTCTTAATTGGGAACACGTAAGCGATTTGAAAGGTAGAGGGAATGAGGCTTCTTTAATTTATGGGATTAATGGAATACCAGACAGTTTTCTAATTGATAAAAACGGAATAATAATTGGACGAAATTTACGTGGAGAAGAACTGAACAAGAAATTAGAAGAATTATTGAATTAAAGCTAGTTGTCAACGCCGCACATAATTTAATGCTAATTTAGTTTCACCCACATAATACCTATCCGTAGAATCGCTGTAGAGTATGTATAAATAATGCATACTGTAAATATACAAAATCAAAAAACCCGAACAAATTGTTCGAGTTTTTGTGGTACCTCCAGTCCCGAAGCGTCGGGAGAACCAGGGACACATGGATTTTATCTCTTTTTTAAAATGTCATCTAAAATTTTAGAATTTTTTACAATTTTCTCAATAAATTTTCTGCTTTTCATTCTTTTAATAAATTTTTCCAAGAAAAGAGCCTCTTCTCTATTGTCACATTTTTGCTTTAAAACAATATGCCAATCAAAAGCTGTTCTAGTAAATGATTTTTTATAAACATGGGTATTATGCTTAATCAATCTAGCATCTAAATCATTAGTTTCACCCACATAATACCTATCCGTAGAATCGCTGTAGAGTATGTATAAAT
>CAYRZY010000143.1:0-8323 GCA_964428855.1 uncultured Flavobacteriaceae bacterium | reverse complement strand
ATACTCAAATATAGTCATTTTATTTTAAAAAGTGCGTTCTACAAACCTTCTCCTCTACTTAATAATTCTATATTGGTAATGTAATTTTCGTATTCTAAAAGTTTAGACAAAGCATATTTGTCTTTCTTGTAAAATTTATTATGTTTTTTCTTTCTTTTTTTTGGACGTAAAGATTCATCCTCAGCGTCAAAGTTATTCTCCATATTTCCCTTTTGTTTGTGTTTTAGGATAACGTAAACAAAAGTGATTTTATTATAGATGGATCTAAAAATATCTTTCTTTAATAATACTTATATGATGCAATAAATGACCAGAATTTACATAACCAATAGCTCGTACTGTGATTTCATTACCATCAACCGTTCCTACATGTAATAATACTTCTTCAGAAAAATTTGCAAACATAAATAGTGTTGATTTTCGTACACTACTAAACTCTTCTACCAACTCATTATAATCTCTGGCATTACTATTGGCATTTACCACATAGCTATTTTCTTCAAAACTAGGTAAATCTGTTTTGTCTTTTCTTGCAAAACGTAATGCTCTTGAATTAAAGATTCGTTCTGCATCAATAAGATGTTCTAATAATTCTTTTATTGTCCATTTACCTTCTGCATAACTATACAGTTGCTTTTCATTTGGTACATCTTTAAAAAAAGCCAATGCTTCATTAAACGACTCTTGTAAATTAACCACAACACTTTTTGATGTATCAGCTCTGTCTATATAGGTTTTATAAAACCTATTGTATTCATTTTCTTTTATACTGTCCATTATTAGTTTTTATGAAGTAAAAATACAAAAAATTCATCTGTCAAGACTCTTGGTTCTAAAAATCTTGACTCTTTATACTTATAATACCAAAAGAGGCTGCTTCAAATTTGAAGCAGCCTCTTTTCAACAAAAAAACAAAATTTTAACGTTCTTTCACGCTTCCACCTGAAGAGCTATCCTTATTTACATTTTTAGGATTTCCAATATATTTTATTCCAGCTCCACTACTCGCGTTTGCTTCTAAATTATCACTGACATTTACAGAAATACTAGATCCACTAGAAGCATCTGCATTACATGTTTTTGCAACTAATTCTTTAGCTTTTATAGAACTACCACTTGAAGAATTTGCTGTAAAATGTCCTGCCGTACCTTTTAATCTTGCATTAGAACCGCTGCTGGTATCACAAGATACATCTGAAACATTTAACATCAGCCTCACACCTGAACCACTTGATGATTTTACTTCAAAGTCATCTGCTGTTATAGTGTTTTCTGAAATTACCTCAGCTCCGCTAGATGTTTTAATTCTATCAATAGTAGAGGTTGTTAAATATATTTTCAGAGCTGTTGATCTCCAAATATTATCTTCAGAATAAATATGTAATATTCCATCTTCTACTTCTGTAATAATTAGATCGTGTAAATTTTCATCAGTTTCTAATGACATTGTCGTTTCTTTACTCATGGTCAAGCTCACAACAATACCTTGACTTACTTCAATGGCAGTAAAATCAGAGGATATTATTCGGTTTTGTGTAATTACATTTCCATTTCCTCTTATACCATTTACTACACATGACGTACTTAAAACAAGTAATAGTACTGTTGTTATTTTTAATATTGTTTTCATAATTTTATGGTTTGTTTATTTGATTCAAATTTATTGTAATCTCTGTAGTTCATCAACTATTAGCTACTGAACTGTTAAAATACTAGGATGAAATGTTATTGAGTATAATTATTTAATCTCTAAGCCATTTTCATCTAGCTTGACTTCCACTTTTTCACCATCATCATTAATCTCCATTTTCACACTATCTTTAGTGATGTTTAAATTGACACCCTCTTTTTCTTCAATCTTTTCGTCAACATTATTATCTTCATCAACATCATCTTTAAGCACAGGACAATCTAAACACTCCAAACCAGCATTTGTCATTTTAAAATAATGCTCTGGCATGTCTCTATTGTAAATATTTCCGACAGTCTTAATTCGCCTTAAAAACACTCTTGTAGATTCATCAAAATATAGCACTTGCCCTTTAGGAACATACAGTGTTACTATCAAATCTTGATTTCTAAAGGTGTTATTTTTATCTGTCAAGAAATAACTATTAAATAACAGATTATCACTTAATTGCTCATAATTATATTCTATTTGCTTGGCATTTTCTCTAGCTAATAAATGCGTGCTTCCGTTTGCTTTTTTATACACTTTAATATACATCTCTGAACTGTCAGATTTTTTGATATTAATATTTACATCATTAGAATAATATTTAATTTGATCTTTATTATCTAACACTTTTTTGAAAAACAAACGCTGATTAAAGTTATTGCTCTCTGATAACATTTCATCATCAACCATTTTTATGGTTAGGGTATCTGAAGGTATACTATAAATATCATTTTTTTCAATAGATGATCCTGTATTAGAATACTCAACACTTTGCCTTGCAATAAAATAAATTGCTGTAAAAAAAGCAATGATCCATAAACTTAAGAATATCAATTTGGTGGTTTTACTTATGATTTTAGTTTTATTAGAAAGAATAAATAATCCCAATACAAAGAATAAGATCAAAGGAATGCCAAACAACACTAATAAAATTAATGAAATCAGCCAAATAGGGAATCCGATATCATTAAATTGAGGAAACTCACCATTAATATTAATTATAGATCTAGCTCCCATAAAATCTACCGTACCAGCAGTAAATAATGAGATTATTAAGGCTACAAGAGCAACAACTGAGACTACGATTACAATTACGCCTATAAACTTACCCAATACCATAAATAGACTAGAAATTATTTTAACCAACGTGTTGGTGAAATCTTGAATACCATTTTTTGATCTTAGTTGGGCCTTACTGAGTCCTTTTTTTTTAAATGAATTTGAAACATTATCATAACCACCTTTCACAGCATCAGTTACATCATTTGCCGCATTTCTCATCATTTCAGAAACGTCACCAAATTCTCCTCTAATCTTTTTTTCTATGTTTGAAATATTTACAGGTTCACCTTCCATTTGTAGTTTTTCTGCTGTTGTAGTTGCTTCAGGCAATAAAATCCACAACACAAAGTACGCTAAAAGCCCTGTGCCAAATCCTGCAAAAACAGTAACTAAAAAGGCTATGCGTATCCAAATTACATCAACATCAAAATAATGTGCAATCCCTGCAGCTACACCACCAAAAAATTTATCATCGCCATCTCTAAATAGTTTTTTCTTAGAAGATTTACTACTGTAATTCTTTCCAGAATCATCTGTAAACAATTCTTCATCAATCATATAATCTTCTGGCTGTCCCATCACAGTAATAATTTCATCGATATCAGCTTCATTTACTACTTGACGCACATCTTTAACACGTTCAGAAAGCAATTCACCAATACGCAATTCTATATCAGAAATAATTTCATCTCTACCTTGTGGGTCGTCACTTAAAGAACGACGAATCGCATCTAAATATCTTTTCATTTTTTGATAAGCCTCTTCATCAATATGAAAGAATATTCCTCCTAAATTTATATTTATTGTTTTGTTCATTTTTTTGTTGGTTTATTGCTAGTTACTATATCTACCGCTTCAACAAGGTCTGTCCAAGTTGTAGTTAATTCTTTTAAAAATAAATTACCTGTCTCTGTTATTTCGTAATATTTTCTTGGCGGACCAGATTTTGATTCCTCCCACCGATAACTTAATAGCCCTGCATTTTTCAATCTTGTCAATAAAGGATAAATTGTACCTTCAACAACAAGCAACTTTGCGTCTTTAAGGCTTGAAAGAATCTCATTAGTGTAAGCATCTCCTCTTTGTAAGATGGATAAGATGCAAAACTCTAACACGCCTTTACGCATTTGGGCTTTTGTATTTTCTATCTTCATTATTCGCTGTTTATTTACTAATTATTACTATGATGAAATTGATAATATAAATTAGTAATGTTGTTAAAATTGTTATCATTTTCTTAGTGTTTATTAATTTTTGATATTTATCTTTTTTTCAAAGATTATAATTGGTTTTCTTTTACAAATTTTATGGTTAGAGGATAATGATATACTTCTCCTCTACTTGCTTTAATGGAAGCCACAATGGTTAATAAAAACCGTACAAATATTATCATGGCAATAATGCTTCCAACACTTAAAAGACCAAACATACTTCCGAAATTATAATGGTGGTTAAACTGATTAAAATTATCGACATGTTTAAATATGTTAAAAATTGAACCTATTGCAAAAGGGAACATTGCTATTCCTAAAACAAAAACATATAAGGAATAGCTTAAATTGAAATTAACCGCTTCTCTTCCGTTCTCATCTAAATACTCACTTTTATCTTTCTGAACTGTCCACATAATAACAGGGCCAATAATACTGCCCAATGGAAAAACAAAGCTTAAAAAAGCTGATAAATGTATCAATGCTGATGCGTTTTTTTCGTTTTGACTTATCATGTTTTTATTTTTATATAGTACTTTCTTATGCAAATATACATACAATAAACAATACTATGCAATACAAAGTACTATACTTTAACATTTATTTAACATTTTGAAATGTCGAGAATTAGTAAAAATACACGTTAATGTTGTGATTTTATGTAAGTTAACTGATTTAATAAAAAAATAATTACTTTTAGTAAAACAATCATTCAAATTTAATTACCTTGTCCTAAATTTTAAATTATGCCAAAAATCACTGTCAAAAACATGAATAAATTTCTTTTATTCAAATTACCTTCTGCATATTTTTCTGGAGTTAGAGTTAAATCTATCAATGAAAATGAAGCAATTGCGACAGTAAAACATAAATGGATAAATCAAAACCCTTTCAAATCATTATATTGGGCTACTCAAGGTATGGCTTCTGAATTGGCAACGGGAATTTTAGTAATGAAAGTAATTGCTGAAAGCGGTAAGAAAATATCAATGTTGGTTACTTACCAAACAGGGACATTTACAAAAAAAGCCACTGGCAGAATAAACTTTATATGTAAAGATGGTCATTTAATTAAAGAAGCCATTGACAAAACCATAGCTAGTGGAGAAGGTGAAACCGTAACTATGATTGCTGAAGGATTTGACCAAGCAGGTGATTCGGTTTCTAAGTTTGAATACCAATGGAGCTTGAAAGTAAAGAGCCCCTCTCCTAAAGGAAGAGAATAAATTCGTAAATCATCTTTAAGAGTATAATTTATTCTACATTTTACTAATGCTGTTTTTTGAAAAATAATTTAAAATTCTCAAATCATAAATTATTTGTAATTTGGTACTCGCAATTGATTGATTTAATCAACACATGAAACGAGCGTGCCAAATTTTGACATCTAAGAAAATGTTTAATAGTAAACATCATGTGTTACCATCAAAAAACAGAATATAACACATGAAACGAGCATTATTTCCAGGGTCATTTGATCCGTTAACTTTAGGGCATTATGACATCATAAAACGTGGTGTACAGCTTTTTGATGAAATTATTGTTGCTATTGGTATTAATGCTGATAAAAAATACATGTTTTCCTTAGAGAAACGTAAACAGTTTATTGAAGACGCTTTTAAGGACTTCTCTAAAGTAAAAGTAGTTACCTATAAAGGATTAACCGTAGATTTTTGTAAAGAAGTTGATGCTGAATTCATTTTAAGAGGCTTAAGGAATCCTGCAGATTTTGAATTTGAAAAAGCAATTGCTCACACTAACAGAACACTTACAGAAATTGAAACTGTCTTTTTATTAACGGCTGCAAGCACATCATATATTTCATCGTCAATTGTAAGAGACGTGATTAGAAATAATGGAAATTACACGCTTCTTGTACCTGCTAGTGTAAGGGTTGATTAGTCTTTAGTTAAAAACTTACTGGTGCAAATCGACAGTAACCAAAATAACTTCTCACTTTTTTTGTAAAAACACCTCCGCCATCATACATCTAGCACTTCCGCCACCACAGGCTTCAATCGTATCTAGTGAACTTGATAAAATTTCGCAGTGTTTTTCAATAGCTTGAAGCTGTTTGTCAGTCAAAGATTGATGAGCTGCTGTACTCATGACCATAAATTTCTTTCCCTCTTGGTTTTTTAACTGCAACATATTACCTGCAAAATGCTCTACTTGTTTTTCGGTAATCGCTATAATTTCTTTAGTATCTTCTTTTAAATGCTTAATAACATTCTTTCGTTCCTTTTTATCATCAATACTCTCTAGACAAATTATAGTGAAATTTTCAGCCATAGCCATCAAAACATTGGTATGATAAATAGGTAACCGTTTGTCATCAATTGTCTGATTGGCTGTAAAAACTATTGGTGTATATTCAAAATCTTCACAAAATTCAATGAATAAACCTTCATCTGCTCTGGGCGACAAAGCACAATACGCATTTCTATTTACTCTATCTAAAGACAAGCTTCCTGTACCTTCTAAAAAAACTTGCTCTTCTTCAGCAGAAGTATAATCCACTATATTTTCAATAATAAAACCTTGCTCCTCTATTTGATTTAAAACATCTTCTCTACGTTCTAATCTTCTATTCTCAGCAAACATTGGGTACAATGCTACAGTTCCGTTTTCATGAAAAGAAATCCAATTATTCGGAAAAATAGAATCTGGCGTATCTGGTATTTTAATATCTTGAATAACAATAACTTTTATTCCTACACTTCTCAACTTATCGACAAAAACATCAAATTCTTTTTCTGCATCTGATTGCACTTTTTTTTGAGAAACACCATCTAACACCTTTTGATAATAATTGTTGACCGCCGTTTGTTCATTCATCCTGAAACTCACAGGACGAATCATTACTATAGTATCTGTAATTTGTTGCATTAAATTAATCTCATTTAATAATCAACAAAATTAATTATAATATAACAAAGAAAAAAACGTTACTAAATTATTGCTAAACTTATATTTAATCTATATGAAAAAAATTACTTTACTATTCTTATTATTATTTTGCTCCATTGGTTTCACACAAAACGATAGTTTTAAAAAACCAAATTATTCAGAAATAGAGAAAAAAATTAAACTAAAAGATTCAAAATTCTATTATCCGAAATTGATTAAAAAGTACTATCAATCTGATCCTTCTTTGTCTTTAGAAGAAAAAAGAGTGTTGTATTATGGTTTTATCTACAGCCCAAAATACTCTCCTTATGGAAGTAGAGAGTTTACTGATAAAATAACAGCTATCTTTAAAAACAACTACATTTCAGAAGAAGATTATGAAAAAATAATAGAATATTCTGACATCCTCTTAGAAAAAAATCCATTTAATATTAATGCCATTAATTATAAATTATATGCATGCAAACAAATACAAAACTCATCAGATGCAATTAAAGCATCCGTAAAACTTCAAATTATAAACGATGCTATTTTAAGTTCTGGTGAAGGCTTGACAAAAGAAACAGCATATGTTGTCATCAATCCTAATCACGAATACAGTTTTTTAAATCTATTAGGTTTTACCTTTAGTGGTCTTAGAAGTACTGTTGAGCAATATGATTACCTCTCTTTAAAAGAAAATGAACAAAACATTGAAGGTTTGTATTTTGACGCAAGTGCAAGTGCAAATTATATGTCGAATTTATTTAAGAATAAAGACTGATTATAAAAGCATTTTAACCTTTTTCAATTTTTCATTTGCCAATACATTTAGAGTTTGTACTTTTGACAAAACCAAATAGTACATGAACAACACAAAATATGTTTTCGTAACTGGAGGCGTAACTTCATCACTTGGCAAAGGAATTATTGCCGCTTCATTAGCAAAACTACTACAAGTAAGAGGTTATTCTGTAACCATTCAAAAGCTTGATCCATATATTAATATTGATCCAGGCACATTGAATCCATACGAACATGGTGAATGCTATGTAACTGATGATGGTGCAGAGACAGATTTAGATTTAGGGCATTATGAAAGGTTTTTAAATACCACTACCTCACAAGCCAATAATGTTACTACAGGTAGAATTTACCAATCTGTCATTGAAAAAGAACGCCGTGGTGACTTTTTAGGTAAAACGGTTCAAGTGATACCACACATCACCAATGAAATAAAAGAACGTATTCAGCTTTTAGGAAAAACTGGTGAGTTTGATATTGTAATTACTGAAATTGGTGGAACTGTAGGTGATATAGAATCATTGCCCTATGTTGAAGCTGTACGTCAATTAGAATGGGAATTAGGAAAAGAAAATGCTATTGTAATTCACTTAACTTTAATACCTTACCTAGCTGCCGCTGGAGAATTAAAAACAAAACCTACTCAACATTCCGTTAAAATGTTAATGCAAAGTGGTGT
>CAYRZY010000142.1:0-8346 GCA_964428855.1 uncultured Flavobacteriaceae bacterium | reverse complement strand
TGAAATATAAAAAAAAGTATTGGAAAAATTACCAACTATTTTTGACCACATTACCCTTTTTCAGGCTTAATAGCCAAAAATAGTTGGGAAAATTACCAACTATTTTTGGCACCATTACCCTTTTTCAAGACTTTTAGTACTTATATATCTAAATTAGATGTTAAAGTTTGTTAATTGTTAATTAGTTTTCTATTTAAAATATACTATATAATTGTTGTAGGAGTTTATAATAATAGGTTGTTATATAATAAAGATTATTAAACTAAAAAAACAATGTTATGGTTAAGATTGTAGAGAATAAATTAGAAAAAAATAATTCTAACAGTAAAAAAGTAAAACAAACTAAAGCATGGCCTCTAGCTTTCCAAGCAGCTGTACAAGGTCGAAAAACATTTCCTAAATCTTGGTCTGCATTACCTGTAAGTGGTAGTTTTTCTTAATAAAAATGACTAAAAAAATTCTATAAGTAAATAGAATAAAAAAACGAGATTAAATTTAATTTAATCTCGTTTTTTTATTTACTCATCTCAGTATAGTATTTATAAAATAACGGAATGGTTTCAATACCTTTTAAATAGTTGAAAATACCAAAATGTTCATTTGGTGAATGGATAGCATCGCTATCTAAACCAAATCCCATCAAAATGGTTTTGCTTTTCAATTCTTTTTCAAAAAGAGCAACTATAGGGATGCTTCCTCCACTGCGTTGCGGAATTGCCTCTAAGCCAAAAGTTTTAGTATATGCCTTATTTGCAGCTTTATATCCAATATTATCAATGGGTGTTACATAACCTTGTCCGCCATGATGTGGTTTAACTTTTACAGTTACTCCTTTTGGTGCAATACTCTCAAAGTGTGTTTTGAAAAGTTCGGTTATTTTATTCCAATCTTGATTTGGCACCAATCGCATAGATATTTTTGCAAATGCCTGACTAGCAATTACAGTTTTTGCACCTTCACCAATATAACCTCCCCAAATTCCGTTGACATCTAAAGTAGGTCTAATGGAGTTACGTTCATTTGTAGTGTATCCTTTTTCACCATAAACCTCATCAATATTTAATGCTTTTTTATAATTTTCTAATGAAAATGGAGCTTTCTCCATTTCAGATCGCTCTTCGGCGGATAGATCTTCAACATTGTCATAAAACTCAGGAATGGTAATGTGATTGTTTTCATCATGTAATGAAGCAATCATTTTGGTCAATACATTTATAGGATTGGCAACAGCCCCACCGTAAAGGCCAGAATGTAAATCTCTGTTAGGCCCTGTAACTTCAACTTCAACATAACTAAGTCCGCGTAAGCCAGTTGTAATAGAAGGTTGCGTATTACTAATCATACCTGTATCAGAAATTAGAATAATGTCATTCGCTAATTTTTCTTGATTGCGTTCTACAAACCATGCTAAACTTTCTGAACCTACTTCTTCTTCACCTTCAATCATAAATTTCACATTACAAGGGAGCTTATTATTAGCGGTCATGTATTCTAAAGCCTTTACATGCATGTACATTTGACCCTTATCATCACAAGCACCACGAGCAAAAATTGCTCCCTCAGGATGAATATCCGTTTTTTTAATGATGGGCTCAAACGGAGGTGAGTCCCAAAGATTAATTGGGTCAGCAGGTTGCACATCATAATGACCATAGACTAATATTGTTGGTAGATTTTCGTCAATTATTTTTTCACCATAAACAATAGGGTAGCCAGGTGTCTTGCATATTTCTACATGATTGCATCCAGCTTTTTCTAAGGAAGTTTTTATTACTTCTGAGGTTTTTATCACATCTTTTTCAAATGCAGCGTCTGCACTAATAGAAGGAATTTTTAATAATTCTATCAGTTCATTTATAAACCTATCTTTATGTTGATTGATATAAGATTTAATGTTATCCATTGAAAGAAATTTTTATACTCCAAAAGTAATAAAAATAAAGCTGAACAGTTTGCTATTTAACAAGATTGAGTATATTTGCATCCCAATTAATTTGCAGGCGTGATGGCCTCGAAGTTTCGGGAGGTAGTACGCTAGACTTAAGAAGTCTCAAAACATTGGGAAATAATGCAGGCGTGGTGGAATTGGTAGACACGCTAGACTTAGGATCTAGTGCCGCAAGGTGTGAGAGTTCGAGTCTCTCCGCCTGTACTTAGTGAAGAAGCTTCTCTTAATCGAGAGGCTTTTTTGTTTGGTAAAGCTTGAGTTTATCTAATAAGAGGTGAGAAGATTGTCCCGAGAAGATTCGGGAATTTACTCCTTAATCGAGAGTTTTTTTATTTTCAGTATACTAAAAGTAGGAATTTTTAGTTTTTAATTGTTCAATAGATGTACAACTAATCTAAAAATTCAATCAACCATGAAAAAAGTTCTAAAAAAAACTAGCCTATTTATCGTAAATTATACACTAAGTCTTCCATTATTAATGATTATGCTTTTTACGAATCAAAATAAAGAATTGAGTAAACTTCTTACTGTATTAAGAACAAGTAAATAAACGATAGGTAATTAAAAACTCCAGTTTTTATAACTTGAACTAGCTTCTAATTTATTTTCTAAATCGTCTGGCAAGGCAGGAAAGAAATCAATTCCTGTTAATTTTTCAACTTCATCTATTGAAACTGTGAATTTATATAGTGCTTTTTTAGAATTTTTATGAGGCACTAAAAAAGCAATGGCTTTAATTTCAGGTTTAGAATAATCTAACAATATTTTATAAAAATAGTTAGGCACAGCAACTTTTTCTTTACCAATTGTAGATAGTTTGTCATTTAAAACACCACCAGTAATTACATAAATTCGTTTGTTTTTACCAGCCCAATATCTGGTTTTGTTTTCTAGCCTATTCCAAACTCCACCATTAAATTTAGCTTCTTGCGGACTAATATTTGAGGTTAAGAAAGTTTCGTTAAATGCTTTTTTAGAAAACTTACGATCTCCAGCAGGGCATAAATGACCTTTGGTATACCCTGATTTTTTATAATTTTTATAATCGGCTGATTTAGTTTTTACTTTTTTATCTCTAATAAAATACGGACGCTTTCTTTGAGTACGTGTGAGGTGTTCTTTTTTTAATTCGTAGGCAACCCATTCTGCTTGTTCATATTTTTCATTATAAGACAAGGTGTAATATTGATGTGAAATAATTTGATGGGTTGTTGAACTAGGTAAATAATTAAAAGAAGAATTATCAAGAATAAATTCATCATCATTTTCTCCGCTTGACGGATTAAAGAGATAAATAATTATACTTATCAATAAAATTAGTACAGGATATGCTACTATTTTATTTTTCAAATCTCAAATTTTAATTTCAAACAAAGCCACATCATCTATTTTATAATGATCTGGTAATAATTCTGTGTTGGCTAAATGAAATAGACCTAAGTAATCAAAACCACATTTTTGATAGTGATTAATGAGTTTTTTGTTTTCGCCAACTGTATCTAACCTGACAAATCTTTTATTATTTTTTGTAGCGTAGTCTATTGACCAATCCACTACCTTTTTGACTAGGTTTTGTCCTCTAAATTCAGGATTTGTGGTGATTCTATGTAAATAAACTGAAGGGTCTTTATCCTTGTCTTCCCAAATTAAAGTATCATTATAGGTTGTTGCCCAAACGCAGGCAATTTTGTTGTCGATAATAAGCTTCCATTGGTGTTTGTTCTCTATTTCACCTTCAATTAAGCTGGTTTCAAATTCAGGCCAAACAACGTTGAATCTAGGTTTTTGATAGTCACGAGCTATTTGATACAAACGAAAAATTTCATCCATATCATCAAAAGTGCTATTTTGTATTTTGAACATAAAAGAGGTTGTCTTAAGAACTTAATAAATCACGAATCCTTTTAAAGGCTTCTTTAAGATTCTCTGTTGATGCAGCATAAGATATTCTGATACATTCAGGAGCTCCGAATGCATCGCCAGTAACTGTAGCAACATTTGCTTTTTCTAATAATAACATAGAGAAATCAGAAGCATTATTTATAGTTGTACCTTTAATAGTTTTCCCGAAATAATAAGACACATCTGGGAAAACGTAAAAAGCACCTTTTGGCACGTTTGCTTTAAAGCCTTCAATATCTTTAATCATATCAAGTACTAAGTCTCTTCTCTTGTAAAATTCATCAACCATGTATTGAATTTTAGATACAGAAGCATCAAGTGCTGTTATTGTTGCACGTTGAGCAATGCAGTTTGCACCAGAGGTGATTTGCCCTTGCATTTTGGTACAGGCTTTAGCAATCCAACTCGGAGCACCCATATAACCAATTCTCCATCCGGTCATAGCGAAAGCTTTAGCAACACCATTAACCGTTATCGTTCTGTCATACATACTTTCTATTGCAGCAAAACTAAAGGTTGGTTCAGCGTAATTGATATGTTCATAAATTTCATCAGATAAGATGTAAATATTAGGGTGCTTTTCTAAAACTTTAGCTAAGGCTCTATATTCACTTTCAGTATAAACCGTACCGCTTGGGTTGTTTGGCGAATTGAAAAATATCAATTTTGTTTTTGGTGTAATAGCCTCTTCTAATTGTGCTGGAGTAATTTTGAAATCTGTTTCAATAGTAGAAGGTATTTCTTTATAGGTAGCTTCAGCCAAAATCGCAATAGCAGAATAACTTACCCAGTAAGGAGCAGGTAATAAAACTTCATCACCAGGGTTTAACAATACCATGGCAATATTAGCAATAGCTTGTTTGGCACCAGTAGAAACTACAATTTGATCTGGTGTATAATTTAATTGGTTGTCTCTTTTAAATTTTCTACAAATGGCTTCACGTAATTCTAAATATCCGTTAACGGGAGTGTACGAGTTGTAATTATCGTCTATAGCTTGTTTGGCAGCATCCTTAATAAAATCAGGAGTATTGAAGTCTGGTTCACCTAGACTTAAACTTATAATGTCTTTACCTTCAGTTTTTAATTCGCGAGCTTTAGCAGCCATCGCTAACGTTGCGGAAATTGGTAGATTGTTGATTCTATCAGAAAGGTGTTGTTGCATAGTGATTGACTTAAAATTATACAACAAAAATAGAAATTTATAATCAATAAACAATCCCTAAAAGGAGCTTTGTTACAGACTGTTAGATTCTAAACGAATTGATAGAAAAAGTAAAAAACACTCATATAGTTTATGATAGGCACAAACTATTTACTTGGGTTTTACAAAGGGGTTCGGCTTATTTTGAATAGACCAAACTAAGATCTACCGTCTAAAGACAATTGTCTATTTATGCCATTACGGGTTTTTCACCTAAAACATTTAATTGACGGTAATGTTCTTTAAGTGCTTTCCACATAGTTTTGTATTCATTATAAGGTAAATTAAATTCTTTAGCAGTTTCTTTAACGATGCTAGCTATTTTATTATAATGAATATGGCTAATGTTAGAAAATAGATGATGCTCTACCTGTCTGTTTAATCCACCAGTAAAGTAACGTACCAACCAATTTTTAGGTGCAAAATTAGACGTAGTATACAGTTGATGTATTGCCCAGGTGTTTTTCATGTTACCATCTTTATCTGGTAAAGGCATTTCAGTATTTGGCATAACATGAGCCAATTGAAAAACAACACTTAAAATGATACCTGCTGTATAATGCATGATTAAGAAACCAATCAGTACTTGCCACCAAGCAAAGCCTAAAATTAGAGGTAGTGCCACCCAAACAGCATAATATATAATTTTACCAATGATTAATTTTGTCCATTGTGTAACAGGATTAGGAAATTTACCATACGATAATTTACGTTTTAAATATTGATAACTCTGTTTAAAATCGGTTGTAATTGCCCAATTTACAGTAAGTAATCCATACAAGAAAAATGCGTAATATTTTTGATATTTATGAATTTTTAACCATTTAGAATGCTTTGAAAAACGAATAATTCTACCCGCATCAATATCTTCATCATGTCCTTGAATGTTTGTATAAGTATGGTGTAAAACATTGTGTTGTACTTTCCAGTTGTAATCGTTACCTGCAAGAATATAAATACTACTTCCCATAAGCTTATTCACCCATTTTTTACTTGAAAAAGATTCGTGATTGGCATCGTGCATTACATTCATGCCAACACCAGCCATACCCACACCAATTATAACCATAAATAAGGCTTGAACCCATCCTGATAAATCAAGGGTAAGGATTAAAACCAACGGTGTAACAAATAAGGCAAACATTACAATTGCCTTAAGGTAGAGCTTCCAGTTTCCAGTTTTTTTGATATTATTATCTTTAAAGTAACTGTTTATACGTTTGTTTAACGTTCTGAAAAACTTAGCAGAATCTACTCTTGAAAATTTTATAGTTGTATCTGACATAATAGATAGTAGGTTAATAGTCTATAACAAAATTACACATTTTTTATGTTACACCGTCTTTATCACTTTAAATTGTCAATTATTTAACATTAAAAGGTATTTTTGTCCTTTGAATTATGGAACGTATTAAAACTTATTTTAAGGATTTGTCAGAAGAACAAATCAGACAGTTTGAACAACTAGAAGCTTTGTATAAAGATTGGAATGCTCAAATTAATGTAATTTCACGTAAAGATATCGATGAGCTTTACTTACGCCATGTGTTACATTCATTAGCTATTGCTAAAGTGCAAGTTTTTCAACCAAATTCTAAGGTGTTAGATGTGGGTACGGGTGGTGGCTTTCCAGGGATTCCACTGGCTATTTTATTTCCTGAAACACAATTTTATTTGGTAGATTCTATTGGTAAAAAAATAAAAGTAGTACAAGAGGTTGCCAATGCCTTGGGATTAATAAATGTAAAAGCTACGCATGGTAGGGCTGAGGATGTAAAAGGGGAATTCGATTTTATTATAAGTCGTGCGGTGACCAATATGGACGATTTTGTAAAATGGGTACGTAAAAAAGCAACAAAAAAACAAAACCATGATTTAAAAAACGGAATTCTTTATTTGAAAGGTGGTGATTTAACTGAAGAACTTGCACATTTCCCGAAAGCAACCATCTATAAGTTGTCAGACTATTTTACAGAAGATTTTTTTGAAACTAAAAAGGTGGTGCATCTGCGGTTGAAGTATAAGCCTTAGGAACTTATTGCTTTAAGTACTTCTTTGTTTATTATGTCTATCACTTTTTTTTCTTCCTTTTTTTGAGTTTTGCCACTTATAGACTTTGAAATTACTTGTATATTTTCATTTGCCTCATTAAGTTCCATCTCTAATAATTCATTTTTGAATTTTTGATCCTTTAATTCGTCAATTGTTGTATCAAGTTCAGATAATAATTCTAATATTTCTTTTTCCTTTTCAGAATGGTCAGTTTTATTTTCAATTAATTTCTTTTGACTTTGATTATATCTCAGTAATTTTTCTTCATAGACAGAATTGAATTTATCAAGTTCTTGATTTTTCAGTAAAGAGAAGAATCGGTCATAATTCATAGGAGAAAGCATATAAAATTTCACTTCCTCTTTATTTTCTCAATTTCTACCTGCTTGTAATTTTAAAGCATTTTCTGGCTTAAAATCTTTATCATCTTTTATTTCAACAATAATTGTTTCTTTCTTTGTTTTGATAAGAAAGTCGAGATAAAATCAGTAAATATGATTATCTTTTTTCTTATAGGCAATACCAAAATATTTACTTTCTCTACAAGAATTTTATCGGCATTTTTGTTTTCTTTAGAAACGTTGCTTATCCAATCAATTGTTATTTCTTTTTGGTTTATCATTTTCTATATTTTGGCAGTAGTTAGTGTGTTCGTTAAGATACATAGTTTACACTAAATTGGTCTCTAACCTTGTTGATGATTCTTTATTTCTTAAATGATTTTCATTAAAGAAACCTAAAAATACGTTTACATTTTGTTAGGTTTTCGTACTTGTTTTTTTTGCTTCAGGGCTAGATAATAGTAAAATATAAAAGAGGCTACCAATTAAAGGTAACCTCTTTTATCAACTGACAAGAATAAAGTGACAATTTGTATTGAATCTTATTTATAAATCAATTCAAACCTATCAAGATTCATAACTTTTGTCCAAGCAGAAATAAAATCTTGTACAAACTGTTCTTTAGAATCATCACTTGCATAAAATTCTGCTAATGCTCTAAGCTCAGAATTTGAGCCAAATATTAAATCTGCTCTTGTTGCTGTCCATTTGTTACTTCCTGTTTTAATGTCTTTCCCAACAAACTCTTCTTTTGCGTCTGATGATGCTTCCCATTCAACACTCATTCCTAGTAGGTTAACAAAAAAGTCATTGGTTAACTTATCTTTACTTGTCGTAAATATTCCATTTTTACTTCCATCAAAATTTGCATTTAATGCTCGCATTCCCCCAACTAATAC
>CAYRZY010000141.1:0-8403 GCA_964428855.1 uncultured Flavobacteriaceae bacterium | reverse complement strand
CCTATATTGACACAATGCAAGAAGCAAAGCGTGTATTAGGGACTGAATTTGGAGGCACACTATATACCATTGCTAAAGATGTGAAAATTCAAGTAGAATTCAATCCTAAAAAAGTCAAAGCCTATCGCTTGATTGGCTATGAGAATAGAATGTTAGAAGATGAAGATTTTATAGATGACAAAAAAGATGCAGGCGAATTAGGCAGTAACCACAGTGTAACTGCTCTGTATGAAGTTATTCCTGTGGGTGTACAGACCAAATTCATAACAGATTTTGATGCTCTGAAATACACAAGTAATATTTCAAACACAAAATTCAATGATGAATTACTGACTGTAAAATTTAGATATAAAAAACCAACTGAAAATAAAAGTATAGAAATGGTACATGTCTTGAAAGATAGCAAGACCTCTTTCACGAATACAAGTAATGATTTTCGATTTTCAACTGCTGTTGCATTATTTGGTATGAAATTAAGAAAGTCTAAATATGCTCAAAAAATGAATTTTGAAGCAATAGCTTCTATTGCTCGTAACGCAAAAGGAAATGATAAAAATGGCTATCGTTCAGAATTTATTAGGTTAGTTGAAATGGCAGAAATAACCAATTAAAAATATTTTAACCTAAAATTTGATATATAAAGAATCGAGAAATCACAATCCCTTTCTAAATTAACATTTACTAAGGGATTTCTTTTGTGTAAAACCCTAAATTTCCTTTTAAAATTTATAGTTTTGCAACAATGCAACCAAAGATCAATATAAAAAATAAAAAGGCTCGTTTCGAGTATGAAATTTTAGACACCTATGTGGCTGGAATACAATTAACAGGTACAGAAATAAAATCTATCAGAGCCAGTAAAGCCCGTATTACCGAAAGCTTTTGTGAATTTAATGAAAGAGGTGAGCTTTTTGCTATCAATATGTTTATTGAAGAATATATCAATGGTAATATTTACAACCATAAACCTAAAAGTGAACGTCGCCTTTTACTCAACAAGAGAGAATTAAAAAAACTACAAAAGGAACTGCAAAATGTAGGTTTAACTATAATTCCATTAAAATTATTTTTAACTGATAAAGGTTGGGCAAAGCTTCAAATTGCACTATGTAAAGGTAAAAAACTGTACGACAAAAGAGAAACCATAAAAGATAGAGACAATAAACGTAGCTTAGATAGAATTAAAAAAGATTTTAAATGATATTGGGTTCATTTTTACAACTCATCAGATGGAAGAACTTAGTAATGCTTGCTTCAATTCAACTATTATTTAGATATGTCTATTTTCCTGCTTTTTCAGTAGAAACAACACTTTCAGATTTTAATTTTTCAATTTTAGTCTTTACTACACTTATTATCGCTGCCGCAGGATATATCATGAATGATATTTATGACATAGAAGCCGATATTATCAATAAACCAGACAAAGTTTTAGTACATAAAAAAATATCTAAAAGCAAAGCACATTTTTTATACAATATATTTAATAGCATAGGACTACTTAGCGGTCTGTATTTAGCTTTCATCATCAATAATTTACCTTTTGTAGCAATCTTTGTGATTACAATAATGCTTTTAAAAGTCTATAACTCAGACTTAAAAAAAAGACCCTTAATAGGCAATTTATTAGTTTCTTCACTGGTTTCATTAAGTATACTTATTGTTGGAGTCTTTGATATTATCCCTAGTATTACTGAAGAGAATAGCATTGACCAGTACTATGCTTTTAGGGTATTGATTGATTATGCTGCATTTGCATTTATGCTAATGTTATTACGAGAAATGGTTAAAGATATTGAAGATGTAAATGGAGATAAAAAAATGAAAATGAAAACTTTACCAATAATTTTTGGTAGAAAAAGAATGAATAGTGTTGTGTTCATGTTTAGTTTTGTTCCGCTAATCTTAATTACATTTTACAGTTTCAATAGCTTTTCTAATGTTCCTTTTGTGTTGGCATATATGCTCATAGTCGTTTTACTACCACTACTCTATTTTATGACAAAAATTTTATATGCCACATCTAAAAAAGATTATATCATAGCAAGTAAACTTTTAAAAATAATCATGCTATTAGGTATGCTATCCATCGTATTTATTTCATTAACTATTCATTATGCTGACCAATAAATTAAAAAATTACCAATTATTACTAGCTTCTAAATCGCCTAGAAGACAACAATTTTTAAAAGATTTAGGATTGTCATTTACTACTGTATCTATTGATGTAGAAGAAAATTATCCAAAATATTTACACGGCAATGAAATTACAAGTTTTTTAGCGAAGCTTAAAGCGGATGCTTATGAAAATGAATTGAAACCTAATGAAATTCTAATTACTGCAGATACCATTGTAAGAGCTTCTGGCAAAATTTTAGGCAAACCTAAAGACGCTGATGATGCTAAAAAAATATTACAATTATTATCAAACAATCAACATGAAGTTATTACTTCTATATGTATTAGAACATTGCAAAAAACAAAAATAATAAATGATACGACCACCGTATATTTTAAGAAATTAACTGATGAAGAAATTGATTTTTACATCCAAAATTTCAATCCGTTCGATAAAGCGGGTGCTTATGGCATTCAAGAATGGATAGGATATATTGGAGTTAAAAAAATTGAAGGTAGTTTTTACACCGTTATGGGCTTCCCTGTTCATAAGTTCTATAAAGAAATGATGAAATTATAATATAAAAAACGCTGCAATTGATATTTTTGTTTAAAATTACCTAACAAGCATAAATCTGTAGAATTTAAACACATGAAGAAATACACCTATACTGAGAAAAAAGATACTCGCTCTGGTTTCGGAGCTGGTTTAGCTGAATTAGGAAGAACTAACTCGAATGTTGTGGCTTTGTGTGCTGATTTAATTGGTTCATTAAAAATGAATCAATTTATTGATGAAAATCCTGAACGTTTCTTTCAAATTGGTATTGCTGAAGCAAATATGATGTGTATTGCTGCAGGTTTGACTATTGGAGGTAAAATCCCTTTTACAGGAACATTTGCTAACTTTTCTACAGGTAGAGTTTATGATCAGATAAGACAATCAATTGCTTATTCTAATAAAAACGTAAAAATATGTGCTTCTCATGCGGGTTTAACTTTAGGTGAGGATGGTGCAACACATCAAATATTAGAAGATATTGGTTTGATGAAAATGTTACCAGGTATGACTGTAATTAATACTTGTGACTACAATCAGACAAAAGCGGCTACGATTGCCATAGCTGACCATGTTGGCCCAGTATATTTACGTTTTGGAAGACCTGCTGTACCAATATTTACTGATTCTAATCAAAAATTTGAAATAGGCAAAGCTGTACAGCTTACCGAAGGTAATGATGTAACCATAGTTGCCACAGGTCATTTGGTTTGGGAAGCATTACAAGCCTCTGAAGTATTAGAAGCAAAAGGAATTACAGCTGAAGTTATAAATATTCATACTATAAAGCCTTTAGATGATGAAGCTATCTTGAAATCTGTTAAAAAAACAGGCTGTATCGTTACTGCTGAAGAACATAATCATTTAGGTGGTTTAGGCGAAAGCGTTGCTCGTGTATTATCTCAACAACACCCTACACCACAAGAATTTGTTGCAACCAATGATACTTTTGGAGAATCTGGAACACCAGCTCAACTTATGGAGAAATACGGATTAAATAGCAGTGCTATTGTGAATGCTGTTGAGAAAGTAATAAAAAGAAAATAATCTATCATTTTTTAGGATAAATTAACATTTCAAAAAAAATATTGGCACAACTTTTGCGTTTGATAGATAATTAAACTTTGGGAGATTTTTCCCTATAAAAACTATCTATTATGAGAAATTTAGTATTAACCGTGCTAACCCTTACCTTAACTACCTCTTTATTAGTTGCACAAAGTATTGATTTTGGTGCCAAAGCTGGATTGAACTACAATTTTGGTGGCGATTTATCTCAAGCCACTACTGAAGTTGGAGATAATTTCAACAATTTAATTTCTGGTGCTGACAGCAAAGCAGGATATCATTTTGGCTTATGGGCAAAAATTGATGTATTAGGATTGTATATAAGACCTGAATTGGTGTATACACAATTGAACAATACTTATAGTAATACTGTACAGGGCGTTAATACAGATTTTAAAACTAAGAAAATTGATATTCCTATTTTGATTGGTGGTAAAGTTATTGGTCCATTGCATGTTTTTGCAGGCCCTTCATTTCAATACATTACAAACTCTGATTTTAGCCAAAATGATTTCACTAATATAAAAAAGAAAGACTTTACGGCTGGAATGCAAATTGGTGCTGGACTTGATTTTGGCAGGTTAGGAATTGATGTACGTTGGGAAAAAGGTTTCTCAAATGATGTAGATGGTGAATTTGCCAATACTAACATTAACGTTGATAATAGACCAAATCAAATTATATTTGGACTCTCCTATAAATTCAATGATAACGGAAACAGTAGACGGAGACGCTAGATGTTGAATGTTGAATGTTGAATGTTGAAAAATATAAAAACCTCAATTTACACTATGTAGATTGAGGTTCTTATTTATTATAATTTTATCCTTATTAATATTCAAACCTATCATTACTCAATTGAGATTCTTCACTCCTTTCGTTCCTCATTACGTTCTGAATGACATTTCGTTAAATAAACACAACTTATTTCGTATCTGCATCTAAATAGTTTGGCACACCATCGTTATCGTCATCACCTACTGTTTCATCTTTGGTTAAGGTACCGTCATTATCATCATCTGCATCAAGAAAATTAGGTATTCCGTCTTTATCAGTATCATCATCAACAAGTTCTCCATCATCATCAAGATCTTCATCTTTATTTAAGATAGTGTCATTATCATTATCTGCTCGCACTACCTTTGCTAAATCAATATGAAATAATAAAGGCTCATTTGCTCCTATACTGCTAGTCCCACGATTTCCATAAGCTAGACCAGATGGTATAAACAACACACCTTTACCTGTACCTGAAAATTTTATAGGCTCACCATCTTGTGAGATATTAGTACCACTTTTGAAGTTCGGAACTCCATATTTCCACCCCTGTATCACTCCACTTTCAACCCTATTCTCGCTATTTAACCTTCCAGGAATACTCCACCAAGATTTTAAACCATTATTTAAAGACACGTTTTCATCAAACTTCACGCTATCTAAGGTAAAGCCTCTATACTTTATAAATACAGAGTCATAGCGTGTCGGGTTTTCACCAACACCTTCTTCATGCATATAATGGTATAGTTTATATTTAATTTCATTATGTGTAACTTCTTGAGTTATCACTTTATCCATCAATGGTATTTCGCCATTCATTATGGTGTCTACTGTACCAAAGTGTTCTCCTTGGGCAGCTGGTAAATAATAATGTGTTTGTAGGTATTCAACCAGTCTTTCATCATCAGTTACTTGCTGAGCCACAGGGTCATGGGGTACAGTATTGTCATCATCTTTTTTACAAGAAAAAACAAGCACTACTACTATAAGAATAGCTAAACTATTTTTTAATTTCAATTTCATCTGAAAATTTATTTTTGTTCCGAAAATTCGGGAGTGCAATTTACATCTAATTTCTAATAAAACTCAATGGTTTTTCGATTTAACAAAAAATTATTACCTCGTGATATTTACTGATTTTCAAAGTCAAATTATGAGTTTACAAATTTCTCTAAAAAATCACCTACATAATAGGCAACTAACGCAGCAACTACACCCATTAAAATGGTAGTAATTGTACTTGTAAATTTATTTTTATGATTGACAACTCCTTTTAAATATCCAATAACCCCAAAAACAAATAAAGTAAGTCCTGATGACCATAGAAGCAAATTAATATCAAGCTTTTTCACAAAATCAAACACATAAACCAATAAAGGCACAAAGCCTAATACAACAAAAGACACAAACGTTATTGCACCTATTGCAAACGGAGATTTTGTACTTTCCATCATTCCTAGTTCTTCTTTCATCATCACATCTACCCATCTATCATCATCAGAAATAATTACTTCTACTACTTGCTCTAACAATTCACCTTCAAACCCTTTTTCTTGGTAGATTTCTCGAACTTCTTCGATTTCTTTTTCTCGTAAATGTTCTATTTCCCAATACTCAATCTTTTTATGCTTTTCGTAATTATCAATTTCAGATTTTGAGGATAAATAAGCACCAATCGACATGGCAAATCCATCTGCAAAAAGATTTGCAAAACCTAAGATGATAATTACTTCAGAAGACAATCCTGCACCAGCAGAACCTGCAACCACAGCAAAAGTAGTAATACTACCATCTATACCTCCGTAAACAAATTCACCTAAATAATCTTGAAATTTGTCTACAAACGAATTTGTAGTACCGTGTGCTTGGTTCTCTGTAAACTCTTTAGACATAATTTATCGTGTCAATAACATTCTAACATCAGAATTTTTTGCCCAAACTTCATGAACTTCTCCTTTTGGTAAAACTATAGCGTCATTAACTTTTAAAGTAAAGATTTCTCCACCCATGGTCAGCTCACACTCTCCTTCAATAACTTGTAAATAGGCATCAATTGGTGTTTTGTGTTCAGGCAAGCCTTGTCCTTTTTTAAATGCCAACTGTAAAATTGTACAATTTTCATTTTTAAACTGCGGTTTAATTTGTCTTTGCTCAGCATAAGCTAAACTTTCTGTAATGTTGATTACTGTATGTGTCATTGTTTTTATTTTATAAATTTAGCAGATAAATTCATGTCAAAATATATCTTAATTCTCTTAGTATATTTTTTCTTTACACGCTTTGCGTTTTTTTATTTCTAGCAAAGTACGCAAAGCCAAACAATACTGACATTTACGCAAAGTATGCAAAAGAAACTTAGCTTAAAGTAAGGAAAATCTATATATACCTACTTAATATCTATCAAAGGTAAGGATATTCAAAAGAAAAACCTCAAAATATCCTTTCAGAATACTTTGAGGTTTGAAGTCCTCTCTCAAAACTATCAAAGAAAGTTTTGACCTCTCCAAAGGAGAGATTAAAAGTTAAGTTTATGGTCTAAAAGTAATCTTACGCATTCTTAAATTTAAGGGCGTTACTTCTAAATACTCATCATTTTTGATATACTCCATACATTCTTCTAAAGAAAAATCTACTTTCGGAAATATTTTCTGAGCTTCATCTGTACCAGATTTACGCATATTTGTTAATTGCTTACCTTTAATTAAGTTTACGCCCATATCATCGCTCTTACTGTTTTCTCCAACAACTTGACCAATATAAATTTCATCGTTTGGATCAATAAAGAAACGGCCTCTATCCTGTAAACGGTCAATAGCATAAGCAGTAGCTTTTCCTGCTGCTGAAGAGATAATTGCTCCTTTAACTTCGTCAGAGAAATCTCCTTTATAAGGTAAATACTCACTAAATCTATGATTTACTATGGCAGTACCTGCTGTAGCAGTTAGTATTTTATTACGCAAACCTATCAATCCTCTTGAAGGAATATTAAATTCTAAATGTTGTAAATCTCCTTTAGGTTCCATTACTAATAAATCTCCTTTACGTAAAGAAACTAGGTTAATAGCTTTAGAGGCAACATCTTCAGGAACATCAATCACCAAGGTTTCAAAAGGTTCGCTTTTTACACCATCAATATTTTTAATAATTACTTGTGGTCTCCCAACTTGTAATTCATACCCTTCACGTCTCATGGTTTCAATCAATACCGATAAGTGTAAAACACCTCTACCAAAAACATTAAATTTATCTTCAGAGTCAGTAGTGTCGACTCTTAACGCCAAATTCTTTTCCATTTCTTTAAACAAACGGTCTCTTAAATGACGAGAAGTAACATATTTACCTTCTTTACCAAAGAATGGAGAATTGTTTATAGTAAACAACATACTCATAGTAGGCTGATCTATCGCGATTCTTGGCAATGCTTCTGGGTTTTCTAAATCTGAAATAGTATCTCCAATCTCAAAACCTTCAATCCCTGTAATTGCACAAATATCTCCACTTCTTACCTTACTAACTTTAGCTTTACCCATTCCTTCAAAAATGTGTAATTCTTTAATTCTAACTTTTTTAGTAGAACCATCAGCTTTGCAAAGCATATAATCTTTATTCTCTTCTAAATCACCTCTAAACAAACGACCAATTGCAATACGGCCCGTAAATTTTGAAAAATCTAATGAGGTAATTTGCATTTGAGGAGTTCCTTCTCTATAAGGAGCTTCTGGAATGTGTTCTATTATATAATCTAATAAAGGAATAATATTATCCGTTGGTTCTTTCCAATCTGTACTCATCCATCCATTCTCATCAAAAAAAGCTGGTGGAACTCCTATTTGTTCATCGTATGGATAGATTGCAATCTTTTTATTGTGAATTCTATTTGA
>CAYRZY010000140.1:4115-8552 GCA_964428855.1 uncultured Flavobacteriaceae bacterium | reverse complement strand
AACTCCTTTAGATTTGATTGGAGAAATAGTTTGTACATTTCATTAATTAAAAAAAGAACGGAGTGAACTTAGTCGAACTCTAGCTATAAGTGCTAAAACCTGTATTAGTCTCCGTTCTTAATAATTCAGTTACAAGGACCAAATAGAATTTCAGAATTTTCCTATTAAAGGTGTTAGTCAAAGTAACTATAATACATAACAAAATTATGAAAATTAAAGAAACAATTGGTATTGATATCAGTAAATTAGTATTTGATGTTCGTATTCACAGTAATCAAAAGTTTAAAATTTTTAAAAATTCTAATAAAGGATTTAGCCAACTAGTTAAATGGGTTTACAAGAGTAGTGCTTTTAAATCAGAAGAAATGATGTTTATTTTTGAACACACAGGTCTTTATTCACATCTTTTAGCAGTTTATTTAACAGATAAGGAGATACCATTTACATTGGTGTCAGGTTTAGAAATTAAAAGATCTTTAGGCATGGTTAGAGGTAAAGATGATAAAAAAGATGCAACTAAAATTGCTCTGTATGGATATCGTTTAAGAGATGAATTAAAACCTTATGTAATGCCTTCAAAAGAAATATCTAAAATTAAGCATTTACTTACTTTAAGAGACCGTTTGGTGAAACAAAGAGCAAGTTTTAAAGCCTCGTTAAAAGAACAAACAAGAGTTTTAGTAAAAAAGGATAATATCATTTTATTTGAATCTCAAAAAAAGATGATTATTTATTTAACTAAACAAATTGATACTATTGAAAAACAAATTAATACTATTGTTAAAAATAGTCCTTTTTTACATAATATGTATGAGCTAGTAACTAGTGTTAAAGGTATTGGTTCACAAACAGCTTTATTTCTCATGGTTTATTCTCACGGGTTTACAAAGTTTAATAATGCAAGAAAATTTGCTTCGTATTGTGGAATAGCTCCGTTTCCAAACTCATCAGGAACAAGTATAAGAGGAAAAACAAAAGTAAGTCATCTTGCAAATAAAAAAATAAAAAGTTTATTAGACTTATGTGCCAAAGTTGCAATTCAACATAACCAAGAAATGAAAATATATTACAAAAAAAGAATAGAAAACGGGAAAAACAAAATGAGTACTATTAATGTTATTAGAAATAAATTATTAGCAAGGGTTTTTGCAGTAATTCAAAGAAACTCTCCTTATGTAGAAACAATGAAATACGCAGCATAATAAAATTGTTAATAACTCCCAACCAAAATTCTTTTTTTAATCATAGAATACAGGTTAATAGTGATTCTACTCGTTGTAATAATGTAGGATGGGAATAATGCATAAAAACATAAGCTTTATGTGGCGTTAGATTGCTCAAGCTATTTTTTGACAGTTTTTTTAAGGAGGATATTAAGGGTTCAGCTCCAAAATATGTTTTGGCATAATCATCTGCTTGGTATTCGAATTTTCTTGAAAAATAATTCATGATAAGTCCTGTGATTTCAGAAATAGGACTATACAAAACACCAAAAGCAATCAGACCAATATGGAAACTAGGCTCAGTAACAGATAAGGCATTTGCTAAAAGTTGACTGTCAATAAAAAAGGATAAAATATACAAGGTTAATCCTGTTAACAAGATAGAACTTACCATATTAAAAACAACATGCTTCTTTTTGTAATGACCAACTTCATGAGCTAAAACGGCTACAATTTCGTCAGTTTCTAAATCATTAATGAGCGTATCATAGAGTACAATTCTTTTCTTTTTGCCAAAGCCTGTAAAGTAAGCATTGGCTTTAGTGGATCTTTTAGAGCCATCTATCACAAAAATTTTGTCTAGGTTGAATCCGACTTTTTGAGCAAATTTTTCTAATTCAGTTTTTAATTCACCATCTTCTAAAGGAGTTTGTTTGTTGAATAGAGGAACAATTAAAGAGGAATAAAATAGCGTCATAAAAATGGAGAAAACAGCCATAAAAACCCATGTGTAGATCCAAAAATCCTTGCCAGTTTGTTGGTAAAACCAAACAATAATAGCCAAGATGCCTCCGCCAAGGATAATTAGCAATAACCATCCTTTAATTTTATCGATAAAGAATAATTTTTTTGAGGTTTTGTTGAATCCGTATTTTTCTTCTATGACAAAGGTTTGATAGTAGGCGAGTGGTGTGGTTAAAATATCAGAGCCTAACATAATAATTCCAAAGAAAATTAATGTAATCAATATCGGATGGTTACTGGCACTTCTAGCCAATTGATCTACATAAGCAAACCCGTTAAAAAAGAAAAAAGCAAGGGTCAAACTAAAAGAAACTACTGAAATGATACTTGAAAATTTAAAATTTTCCTTTTTGTAGTGTTGCGATTTGATGTAGGCTTCTTTATCATACACATCATTTAAAATTACAGGAATTTCATCATCAAAATGTTTAGCATTGATAAAGTCAAGGTATTTATCAATTAAAAAATCAATCACCAATATTGAAATGATAAGATAGAATAGGTTTTGTGCTGTCATTTTGAAGAACTATATAATAATTATTTATTTTTTTTAATCTGATTTAAGATGGAATTATAGAGAGCTCTTTGCTTGGCTATATTTGTAATCTTTGCAATGTATATTTTGTTGTTTGTTGGAAAGCATATGAACCTAAAATCTGTTTTCATATCATTATTGATGATTTCAATTTCATAATTAAGCAAATTGATGTCGTCATTAAAACTCTCTCTATCCCAAATCATTTTCTTGTAATTTATTTGATAAGAAGGGTTATTAAATATGTTAGATAATGAAAGTAACTTACTTTTTAATTTTTCATTATCTTCAAGATATGATTGAATACGTTTTTTATTCTTTACTTTATAATTTTTTATTAATTCTTCTTCTGTCTGTATTAATGCCAATATTTTTTTAGTATCATTTGATTTTATGTCTTCAATTATTTTATTTCCAAATAAGATTGGGTCATATTCTAAATGGGTATACGTTTTTATTTGTGGTGTGTTGTCAGTTGTTTTGTAGATACTATATGTGATTGGATACAGTATTTTCCAAGTATTATTTATTC
The DNA here is from genome assembly GCA_964428855.1 of uncultured Flavobacteriaceae bacterium. Classification (GTDB taxonomy): domain Bacteria; phylum Bacteroidota; class Bacteroidia; order Flavobacteriales; family Flavobacteriaceae; genus Aureibaculum. The sequence continues at coordinate 5,518 of CAYRZY010000140.1, read as the reverse complement.
TCTCAACGATACTTAATTCTATATGTAATTGATAACCATTATTTACAAAAGACATTTTTAGTGCTCCTGCATATGAATAATTAATTTTCTTGTCTTTAAAGTAAATCCATTCAAATTGCTCTCTGACTATATTATTAAAAGTAAAGTTGTAATGTAGAATACTATCACGAAGTTGCAGGAATTTTATCTTATTTTCTACAGACATTCTTTTTTTTATTTTTTCACTTTTCAAACTGTCTTTATATTCTTTTAAGTAAAAAGTTGAATTATCTTCATTATCAAAAATAATGTGATTATTAATATAGTTATCTTCTGTTTTGTTTTCAATTGCATTAAATAATTCAGAAATTAAAGAGCTTGGGACAGTAGTTTGCTGGTTTGAATTTATTGAAGTTTGACCGAAAGAATAAGTTGTAAATAATACGACCAATAATAAAAGAGATATGGAATTATTCATATTTTGTTTTTATAGTTTATTTGTGGTTGTTTTTAATGTACCTAAACTATTTAGATATTCGTTTTGCGAAACGGTATTTCTTTTTCCAGTAGCTATTGTCTAGTTTAGATTTCATGATACCTTTTGAAGAAGAACTGTGCATAAATGTGTTGTTTCCTAGGTAAATACCAACGTGTCTATATTTTCTTGAAGGTCTAAAGAAAACTAAGTCACCTGGTTTCAATCTGAACTGAGGTATTTTTTTACCCAATTTAGCCATATCTTTAGTGACTCTAGGCAATTGTATGTTAAGAGCATCTTTATATACTTTTTGCACAAAACCAGAACAGTCAAATCCTCTTTTGTCTGTACCTCCGTATTTATATTTTACACCTTTATAGAGTTGATATTGTTGCTCTAATTTTGTTTCTATTTTAGCAGCTTCTGCGGCTCTTTTCGAGGCACCACAAGAAGTTAAAAGTAGGATTATAGTGAGTGTTAAAAAGAGATGCGTTTTTTTCATGCTAATAAAAAAATGTATTTATATTTTAGAAACCCTCGATGAGGGTTTATTTGAAATTTCGTTGTCTTTTGGCTTCAAAAATAAGAATTGCAGCTGAAACAGAGACATTTAATGAATCTATTTGTCCTTGCATGGGTATAATTATGTTTTGCGTTGCGTTTTCTAACCATTCTTTGCTGAGACCTGTTGCCTCTGTACCGACTACAATTGCGGTTGGAGTCTCGTAATCTATAGTTTGGTACGCTTTTGAAGCGGATAAAGCAGCACAATAAATTGCAATGTCATTCTTTTTTAAAAAATCAATAATTTCAGCAGTAGTACCTGTAGCAATCTGATTGGTAAACACACAGCCTACGCTAGAGCGGATGATATTCGGGTTGTAAAGGTCTGTTTTCGGGTTTGCAATCAGTACGGCATCAACATTTGCAGCATCTGCTGTTCTTA
>CAYRZY010000140.1:0-4015 GCA_964428855.1 uncultured Flavobacteriaceae bacterium | reverse complement strand
CCTTCAATAATAAATAGTCCAGACTTTTTACGAGTTCTAGATTTACGTTGTAATTGTAGAATTTCTTTAATTAACGGGTTTTGTATGCTGGTAATTTTTGTATACACGTGTAAAGTTTGTCAAAAATAGAAAAAGCTCCTGAAAAGGAGCTTTTTTATGGGAATAATTTTGGGAATGGAGGTTTATCGTAAAAATATGATGCATTTTAATGATTTATATCTCAGATAAACGTAGTTAGTCTTTTTTAATGAAAAAGTCAATGCATTATACAACTGAACTCACTTCATTAATTATTTTGCATATTTTTCCATATACCGTTTATGCAATTCTGTTTGATGTGTCTCTAAACTAATTGCTCTGCCATCAATATAAGCGTGAGTTAATTTATTGGTACGCATATCTAAAGCATCACCTTCACTAATGAATAAGGTAGCACTTTTACCAACTTCTAATGTTCCGTAGTTGGTGTCAATGCCTAATATTTTTGCTGTATTTTCTGTAATTAACTGTAATGCTTTTTCTTTATCTAAACCTTGCCCAGCAACTTGCCCAGCATAAAAAGGTAAATTTCTACTGTTCATACGCTCCATACTGCCGCTGTTTTCTAATCCGACAAGAATACCATTGTCCATTAATATTTTGGGTAGCTTATAAGGTAAGTCATAATCATCATCATCACTAAAAGGCAAGCTATGTGTACGTCTTATCAGAACGGGAATATTATGCTCTTTTAAGAGCTTAATAGTAGTGTTGGCGTGATAACCACCAACCAATACCACTTGTTGAATTTTTAGTTCTTTAGCAAATAAAATGGCATCAATGATTTGACGCGTTGCATTCGCATTGATATATAGTTTCTTTGTACCGTCAAACAAACCTAAAGTCGCCTCATAAGGAGCATTTTTAGGCAATTTGTCTCCTGATTTATATGCTTTAGCTTCTTGTAAAAAAGTTCGTATTTTATTGACTTTTTTTGAATATTCTTTGTCAGGAGTATATCCTTTTGGTTCGCCTAGCCACCATTTACCACGTTTAAAATAATCTGGCCAATTTAAATGGATACCATCGTCTATTTTTATGACAGCATCTTCCCAGTTCCAAGCATCTAATTGTACTATTGATGAAGTTCCTGAAATGGTGCCTCCTCTAGGTGTTATTTGAGCGAGTAGCACTCCATTCGGACGCATACTTTCTACAATTTTAGATTCGGTATTGTAAGCAATTAGGCTTCTAACATGTGGTATCATTTCACCAATTTCATCTTGATCTCTTGTGGCACGTACAGCATCTATTTCGCCCAAACCTAAGGTTGAGTTTGGTAAAATAAAACCAGGATATATATGCTTGCCAGTTACATCAATAGTTTTTTTAACAGATGCTAGTGCTGTGTTGTTTTTGGCAGTGTCAATTGTTGTGATTTTTCCATTTTCAAAAATCAGAATACTGTTTTTAATCACTTTTCCATTGCCTAAATGTGCCGTTGCACCTATAAAAGCAATAGCTTCTGTTTGCTTATCAGCCGGAGTTTGTTGTGCGGTACTTATCCCGTAAAGGAATACAAATAAACTCAGTAAAATATAGGTTTGTAGTTTGGTCATAATATAAATTTAGTCTTTAGTCTTTGCCTCCTGTCTCTTGTTATCAAGCATTAATCAATCGTATCGCAGTGAAATTCTTTCTTTTCTTTTTTCTTTGGAGTCTGTGTTTCTGCTCCTTTATTTTTGGCATTCAGCATCATGTTGATAAGCTGGTTTCTTTCTTTTTTGATGGCTTTACGTTGGGCTTTATCCTTTTCTAAATCAAAATAAACAATACCTTCTATGATGGTTTTTTCCGCCTTAGCGTAAACAGAAAGCGGATGGTTATTCCACAGCACTAAATCAGCATCTTTACCAATTTTTATACTACCAATGCTATCATCAATATGCAATAATTTTGCAGGATTTAAGGTCACAAATTTCCAAGCATCTTCTTCAGAAACGTCACCATATTTCACAGTTTTTGCAGCTTCTTGATTTAAGCGTCTAGACATTTCGGCATCATCGCTATTTATTGCAGTGATAATCCCAACACTATGCATAATTGCAGCATTGTACGGAATCGCATCATTTACTTCGTATTTGTATGCCCACCAATCTGCAAATGTTGAACCACCAACACCATGAGCTTTCATTTTATCGGCAACTTTATAGCCTTCTAAAATATGGGTGAAGGTATTGATGTTAAAGTCAAATTTTTCTGCAACTTTCATTAGCATATTAATTTCGCTTTGCACATAAGAGTGACACGTAATAAAACGCTCTTTATTGAGGATTTCTGCCAGAGTTTCCATTTCAATATCTTTTCTATATGGTTTGCCACTTTTTTTAAGGGCATCATATTCTTTCGCTCTTTGAAAATAATCGATATACACTTGTTCAACACCCATTCTGGTTTGAGGAAAACGAATAGTTTGTGTGCTTCCCCAATTTGATTGTTTTACATTTTCACCTAAGGCAAACTTGATAAACTTCGGAGAGTTTTTATAGATCATGTCTGGTCCAATTTCTCCCCATTTTAATTTGATAATGGCAGATCTACCTCCAATTGGGTTTGCAGAACCATGTAAAATTTGCATAGAGGTTACACCACCAGCCAAGTTTCTGTAAATATTAATATCCTCACTATTAATATTGTCTTCAATATTGACCTCGGCACTTGAATTTTGCCCTGCTTCATTTACAGATGCGGCAGCAACGTGTGTATGTTCATCAATAATACCCGCAGTTAAATGTTTACCAGTAGCATCAATAATTTTAGCAGAACTAGAGGATAGGTTTGTGCCAATCTTTATGATTTTCCCATTTTTAATCAGTACATCCGTATTTTCTAAGATGCCATCTTTTTCATTAGTCCAGACTGTTGCGTTTTTAAATAAAAGGGTTTCTTGCGTAGGTTTTTGTCTAAAACCATAAGCTATATTAGGATAAGTAATAGATAGCACCTCATGTGTGTTTTTAGTGATACTATCTGTTTTTTTATCTCCCGAAGTTTTGGGATTAGTTTTAGTGTCCTTTTTAGTAGCTGTCCAGCTTACAGAGCTTCCGTCATTTAAAATAGCATCACCTTTAAGTTGATTACTATTTACAGAAACATTCGCTTTTAATCTTTTCGTATCGTTTTTTTGATTTAAGATGATACCAATCCATCCATCAGTATAATTGATCGTAGATTTTAGTTGGGTAGAATCTTTTTTAACTGTGATTTTTGGTTTGTCAGGTTTTCCTGAAAGTGTTAAATCGTAATTTACACCCGCTAAGGCTAAGGTATATTCACCTGATAAATCTTTTACAGTATAATCTTGTATTGTGTTTTTTGTGCCTTGCACCCAATTTTCATAAAGGATGGTTTTTTCATCAAAAATTTCACCAGAACAAATTAAAAAATTGGCTTGCATTCCTTTATTTAAAGTGCCTATTTGATGGCTTTTTCCTAGTATTTGAGCAGGAATAGTGGTTAAGGCTTCTAATGCTTTGGTTTTATCCAATCCGTATGCAATAGCTTTTTGTAGGTTTTTATTGAATTTATCGAGTGATTTTAATTCATGTGTAGTAAATGAAAAAGAGACATTATTTTTAGCCAAAACACTTGGGTTTGTAGGGGCTTGATTCCAATACCGCATGTCTTCTAGGCTCACATAGTCAGCCTGAAACGGATTTGTCATATCATAAGCTTTCGGGAAGTTTAAGGGTAGAATATACGTAGCATTTGTTTTTTTAATAGCGTTGATAATTTGATACTCATTCCCTTTTCCAACAATGGTATATTGAATTCCGAATTGATCACCAATTCTATCGGCACGTAAGGCATTGTATTTGTCGCCAGCATAGAAAATTTGCTTTAATTTTTTGTTTTGATTCAATGCTTCTATAGAAAGGTCTTTAGTTTTGATATTGCCTTTTGCATACCAATCGGCATCATAATACAACTGGCGTAGCAAAGCCATTGCACCCATTAAAGAAGTAGGGTAGGCTTG
>CAYRZY010000139.1:0-8565 GCA_964428855.1 uncultured Flavobacteriaceae bacterium | reverse complement strand
GATAAATCACTTGCTAAGGCAGGGTTTTTACCTAAAATTTCATTGGCTTTATCTCTGTGTCCTATCCATAATTCGTTTGGCACTTCACTATTCCAAGCCAAGGCAGCTTTACTGCCTGAAATTTCATAACGCAATTGGTTTTTTCTTCCGGCACTTACTTGCGATACCCAAAGAGAGGCTCTTGCTCCGCCTTTAAATCGGATTAAAATACATCCACAATCTTCGGTATTAATCGGTATGTCTTCTGTTTCAATTTTAGTTGTTTTATCAGAAAATGTCTCAACTTCCCCTTTGGGACGTTTTCTTGTCGGATGAAAAGTTTGTAGATCTGCAAAGACACTATCTATTTCTAAACCTGTAATAGAAGTGATTAAATCCATCCAATGTGTGCCAATATCGGCAACAGTTCTTAAGACGCCTCCTTGATCGGCTAAGACTCTCCAATTATAATCGGTTTCATACAACAACCAATCTTGTACATAATTACCAACAATAGAAAATATTTTACCTATTTCTCCTTTTTGGATTTTGTTTCGAGCTTCAATATTCAAGGAGTAAAATCGGATATTATAACAAACCCCAGCTTCTAGTCCGCTTTTTTTTGCGATGTCGACGAGCTCTTTAGACTCGATAGTGGTCATTGCCAAGGGCTTTTCGCATAGTACATGTTTGCCAGCGAGTAAAGCTTGTTTTGACATGTTGTAATGCAACATATTAGGTACGGCTAAATGTATGGCATGTACAGTATCGTCTTGTAAAATCGCATCAAAATTTGCATAGGCTTTTTTTAGCCCTAGTGTTTTTCGTGCCAATTCAGATTTTTCAGCTGAGCTCCCCATAATCCCCAAAACATTTACACCCAATCTTTTTAAAGCCTCAACATGTACTGGGCCGATAAAACCTGTGCCTGCAACAACAACATTTATGTCTGCGTAAGTTTTCATTTATAGTTGATATATAAGAATTTTAAATATAGTATGTAAACCACAATACTCTATCCTGTACTATCATGTGAGTACAGGATGGGTTTTTACTAAAAAAAAGTTTACATTGCAATATATAATTTCATTCTATAAAAACAGTGTTTATGTCAATTTTAAACCTCCAAAAATTATTTTTATGTGTGATTATCACTTTAGGAATAAGTTCTTGCGAATCTCCAACTATAACAAATTGGGAATTACTTTCTCCTGACGGAACAATAAAGGTTATCGTAAAGAATACATTACTAGATTCTGTCAATAAGTTGAGTTATAGAGTGGAAAAAATTCAAGGTGATAGTTTGGTGGAAGTAATTGGAACATCTCCTTTGGGGATTGTAAGAAATGACAATTCTTTTGTTGCCAATTTGAAATTTATTAGTGAACAGAAGGATAATGATAAGAAAGATTCCTACACCTTAAAGTCAGGAAAAGCACTTCAGGTTAAGGCTGTTTCAAACGAAATGATACTTCAATTTAAGAATAAAAATGAACAGCCTATAGATATCATTTTCCGTACCTATAATGATGGTGTTGCTTTTCGTTATAGATTCCCAAATAAAGATTCTATTAAATACACAGTTACTAAAGAATTAAGTGGTTTTGCAATATCTCAACAAAAAGCATGGGTGCAACATTATGATACCGTTAGTAAATATACCCCTGCATATGAAAAAATGTACGACAACGGAATTGATTTAAAAGATCAATCTACTGCCCCTCACGGATGGTGTTTTCCTGCATTATTTCAAACAGAAAATCATTGGGTTTTGCTAACAGAATCAGATTTAGAACCAACCTATTTTGGTGCTCATTTAAGTAAGCAAGATAAAGAGGGTGTTTTTACAACAGAACTGCCTTTAAAAGGAGAAGCTATGGGAGTAGGAGAAATAGAGCCTGTTTCAACATTACCTTGGGCAACACCATGGCGAACAATAATATTAGGAGAATCATTAGGAACAATTATAGCATCAAATATGGTTACGAATTTGAGTAAACCAAATATGATAGAAGATATCGATTGGATTAAACCTGGGAGAGCCTCATGGAGCTGGTGGTCAAGTGTGGCGGTAGGTCGTAATTTAGATACGTTAGTCCATTTTGTTGACTTGGCAGCAAAAATGAAATGGGAATACTCACTGGTTGATGCCAATTGGAATTTAATGCCAGAAGGCGAGATGGATAGTTTGGTAAGTTATGCCAAATCAAAAAACATAGGATTGTTATTATGGTATAATTCAGGAGGGAAACATAATATTATTACCGAAGAGCCTAGAGACTTAATGTTTGATGCCGAGCGAAGACAAGCCGAGTTTAAACGCATAAGCGAACTGGGTATAAAAGGTATAAAAGTTGATTTTTTTCAAAGTGATAAGCCATTTATAATAGAACAATATATTGGTGTTTTAGAGGATGCTGCTGCTGAAAATTTACTCGTAAATTTTCATGGCTGTACCATACCGAGAGGTTGGCGTAGAACCTACCCTAATCTGATGAGTATGGAAAGTGTTATGGGAGCTGAGAGCTATCGTTATTCTCAAGAATTTGCAGATAATAGCCCTGTATTAAATACAATTAATGTGGCCACAAGAAATGTTATAGGCCCAATGGATTATACACCTGTATCTTTTTCAAAAAGTACTTTTCCACATCTTACTAGTTATGGGCATGAGCTTGCATTGTCTGTTGTTTTTGAATCAGGTATTACCCATTTTGCAGATAAAATTAGTGCTTTTGAAAGTGCACCAGACTATGTTCAAAAATTTTTAAAAGAAGTACCAGTTGCTTGGGATGAAATTAAATATCTAGAAGGAATGCCTGGTAAAGAGATGCTATTGGCAAGACGCAAAGGAGATATTTGGTATGTTGGTGGGGTTAATGGAGAAAATAGAATTAAAAATTTCATTATAAATGTGTCCGATTTTGGGTTGGGTTATTATAAGTTTACTCAGATTGTAGATGGTAAAACCAATACAGAATTTGCTCTTAAGACAGGGAAATTCACTAATAAAGATTCATTTACGGTTGAAATGCTTCCTTATGGAGGGTTTGTTGCAGTATTGGAGAAACAGTAAAAATGAAAAATTATTTAAAGCTTCTTGCATTGTTATTGGTGATTACAGCCTGTAATCAAAAGAAAACATTAGGTAAAACAATAGCAGTAGATAAAGATAGTATTCAATTAAAAGAACAAGCAAAGCGTTTTTTTAGTGATGCTAGTTTTTGGAATCAACCCATACCAAAAAATGCTAAAATTGACGCAAAGAATGATTATTGGATTAGTCTATTAGAACGTGACCCTAGTGGTGAAAATGTGGGAATGAATGTTCATAAATATACCATTCCTATTTATGAAGTAAATAGTAAGCAGGTTTCTTTTCAAAAAATGAAGAACGTACCCTTTATAGAATGGTATGATAAGGATATGATTTTTAGGCATGAACCAGAGTTTGATAGTATTGGTGTGCCAGTTGAAGCCTATATGACGGCTTCTGGGGGAGCTGATCAACATATTGCCATTGTAGATTGGGAGGCCAATAGAGCGTGGGATATGTTCTATGTACAACAATTGGATGATGGCTCTTGGCAGTCAGCTACAGGTATGACCTATCCGTTAGACGGTTCAGGAGTTTTTAATCAAAGTGATTTTGATGTGAAATTAGGAGAATCTATCCATAGTTACGGACCAGGTGTAGCAGCAGGCACACCAATTATTGCAGGTGTTGTGAGGTACGATGAAGTGAAAAGTGGCGAAATTCGTCATAAAATAGCTGGAGCTCTACGTTTTGTTGCCTATCAACAATATGTGTTTCCTGCAACATGGACAGATGGTAATTTTGAAGGCGGTATTCCTGAAGGAGCTGTTATTCAATTAGATCCTGATTTAGATTTGTCTCAATTCGGATTAACCCAAGGAGAATTGGTTGTTGCAAAGGCATTACAAGCATACGGATTTGTAGTGATAGATTTTGCAGAAGCAACTACCATTAGAGCAGAATTTATCGATGATAGAAAAGATAAATCTTGGGATGGCATCCTTAGAGGATGGGACGAGCCTGGAGGAATAAAAACAATTCCAGTTGAACATTATCGTGTACTTCAAGTAAATAATGTTCAAAAAGGAGGAGATAGAATGAAGGAGTTTTTTACTAAGAAATTATATTTTAAAAAGGATTGATTTTAAATTGTTAAAAATGAATCAATCTCTTTCCGATTTGGGATAGAAGGCTGAGCACCCATACTAGTTACAGCAAGTGCTGCTGCTGCTGAAGAAAATAGTATGGCTTCTTTCAATGATTTACCTTCAGTATGTGCTACCGCAAAACTACCACAAAACGTATCACCTGCGGCGGTGGTATCTTCGGCTTTTACTTTAAAAGCAGGTACATGAGTCATTTCATTTTTTGTACCATAAACAACACCATCAGCACCAAGCGTTAAGATTACTAATTTTGAACCCAACTCTAGAAGCTTTTGAGCTGCTTTTTCTGCGGTTTCTCTGTTGGTGACTTCCATGTTTGTTATAAAGCTTGCCTCAGTTTCATTTACGACTAGAATTTCAGTCTTTTTTAAATAAGCGATGTCGAGTTTTTGTGCTGGTGCAAAATTCCATAGTACAGGTATGTTGTATTCTTGAGCAAGGTCAAGTACATATTCAATAGTCTTTAGCGGAATTTCATATTGCATAACTATGATGGCAGCTTTTTCTATGACTTCATTTGCCTCTTTGATTTTATCTGGACTTAAATCTGCATTTGCACCAGGTGCTACAGAAAGGTAATTTTTCCCTTCTGAACCAATCATTATCAACGCATGACCGCTTGTCAAATTATTGTTTTTAAATACAAATTGAGTGTCTATTCCTTCGGCTATAAAATTTTCTAGCATTTGTGGTGTATAGGCATCATCACCCACACAGTTGATAAAAGAAACATCTCCGCCAGCTCTTGCAGCTGCTACTGCCTGATTTGCTCCTTTGCCACCATATACTTGCATAAAAGTAGCTCCTGTAACAGTCTCACCTACCTTAGGAAGTCTGTCCATTTTCATAAGTAAATCAATATTTGAACTTCCTATAACTACTATTTTTTTATTCATGTTAGTTTAATTTATAAAGTTTTTATCTACCTCTCCTTTGGAGAGGTCAGAAATGTGTTTTCACATTTCTGGGTGAGGAATTTTTCACATTTCTAGGTCAGAAATCTAATTTAAACGTGCAACCACTAAAAGGATTAATCCTATGATAAAAAAGACAAACATAGAAGTCAACCATTTGCTAGTTTCCTTTTTTGCAGCGGCAAATTCTTTCCATATAAATACGCCCCAAGCGGCAGAAATCATGGTTGCTCCTTGTCCTAATCCATAAGAAATTGCAAAGCCTGCTTTTTCAGAAGCTATCAAGTTGAATTCCATTGCTACGCACCAAATTAATCCGCCAAGAAGACCAATAATATGGAGTTTTGGAGTGCCTAATTTAAAATAATCTTTATAAGTTACTGCTTTGCCTGTAATGGGTTTGTACATAAACCAAGTATTGAAAATGAAGTTAGAGAAGAAAATTCCTAAAGTAAAAATAAACATGGCAGAATAAGAAGTTAGGTTTCCACTTTCTGGATTGCTAAAATCTGAAATCATTGACTCTGCTACAAAACGATAAAAGAATCCCATTAAAATACCTGAAAAAACGGATAATAAGATCCCTTTGGTTTTATTTGGCTGGTCATCGTTGGGTAATTTACTATATGCTTTTGCATTGAATAAAATAGCCAAAACAACCAATAATAATCCTGTAAACAGCAGGTATGGATTTCCGACAGGGTCGCCCATATAATTCACAACGACACCAATAACAAGGGCTAATCCTACAGCAATAGGGAATGCAACTGACATCCCAGCAATAGAAGTTGCGGCAACAATTAAAAGATTAGAGAGGTTGAAAATTACGCCACCTAAAAGAGCTAAGCCAATAGCAGTAGAGCTTGCTTGACTTAAATCGTCTAAAAAACCTCTTCCATCCACGCCAAAACTACCTAAAGTGAAACCGAAAATCAGAGTGGTTAATACCAATCCTATGGAATAATCCCAATAGTATAAAGGGAAAGCCCATTCTTTAGAAGAGAGTTTTAAAGTATTGGCCCAAGAACCCCAGCCTATCATGGTAATGATACAGAAAATAACAGCTAACGAATAAGAATCTACAATATACATGGTTTGGTTTTAGTGGTTGATGCCATAAATTTAAGGTTTATTTTCTTTTATTGAAAATATAGAAAAGAAAATTGCAATTTTATTATAATAATAGAGGTGATTTGCTATTTTTTTATGATTTTTACAAACCTTAAAAAATATAATATATGAAACAATTTCCTGATGATTTTGTCTGGGGTACAGCAACGTCAAGTTATCAAATAGAAGGTGGTGCTTTACAAGACGGTAGAGCTTGGAGTATTTGGGATGCCTTTGCTCATACACCTGGTAGAACTGAAAATGGTGAACATGGTGATATAGCTTGCGATCATTATAATAGATATAAAGAAGATGTGAAATTGATGGCAGATTTGGGTTTAAAAGCTTATCGGTTTTCAATTTCTTGGAGTCGTATTCAGCCAGACGGTCAAGGTGAAATTAACCTGAAAGGGATTGAGTTCTACAATAATTTGATTGATGAATTACTAAAATATAATATTACGCCTTGGGTAACTTTGTACCATTGGGATTTACCTTTGGCTTTGCAGACAGAAAAGGATGGTTGGTTAAACCCTGAAATTGCAGATTATTTTGCCAATTATGCAGGAATTTGTTTTGAGCATTTTGGAGACCGAGTAAAAAATTGGGTTACTTTAAATGAACCATGGGTAGTTGCTATTTTAGGCTATGGTGAAGGTGTTTTTGCTCCAGGACGTAAATCTAAAAGTGAGCCTTATCAAGCGGCACATCAATTGTTACGATCGCACGGAAAAGCGGTGCAGTTATACCGAACAAAATACCAAACTACTCAAAAAGGACAGATAGGAATCAATAATAATTGCGATTGGAGAGAGCCACTTACCGATGCTCAAGCCGATAAAGATGCGGCACAACGCTCTTTAGAATTTTTCTTAGGATGGTTTGCTGACCCTGTTTATTTTGGAGATTACCCAAAAGTAATGCGTGATAGAGTAGGAGACCGACTGCCTAAGTTTACTGATGAAGAAAAGGAAATGCTGAAAGGTTCTTCTGATTTTTTCGGATTGAATCATTATACAGGTTTATACGCTTCTGATGTTGACCCTAATGTTGAGGTTGAAGAACAAGTTTATGGAAATGGTGGTATTTATGAAGATCAATATGTGCAATTGACGGCTGATCCTAAATGGGAAATGACAACTATGAACTGGGCTATTTTACCTTGGGGTTGTCGTAAATTATTAGAGTGGATTAGTGATCGGTATGATAATCCGCCATTATATATTACTGAAAATGGCTGTGCTTTAGATGATGAATTAGAAAATGGAGAAGTAAAAGATACGGTTCGAAAAGAGTTTATAGAAAGTTATTTGGCTGCGGGTCATAAAGCGATAGAAAACGGTGTAAACCTTAAAGGCTATTTTGTGTGGTCGTTTATGGATAATTTTGAGTGGGCATTGGGGTATTCAAAACGTTTCGGAATTCATTATGTTGATTATGACACGTTAGAACGTACCCCTAAAAATTCTGCCTTATGGTACAAAGAAGCTATTAAAAATAATGGCTTTGAGTTTTCGTTGTCTGAGGATGGTATTTAAATTATTTTAAGGGTAGGAAATTTATATTACAGTAAAAATAAACTTTTACTTTCCTCTGATTTATTTAAACCTAAATGCTCCTGTAAAGTAGCTTAAACCAAAAATTATTATGAATAATAACATGAAATTTAGAGCAACGAATGCGAATCGTTTGATTTTATTCAATTCAAAGGCTTTAGAATTCCAAATAATAATTAGTGCTAAGTACAGAATAAAAAACCCTAATTTAATAGTCTTATGAGTGTTTAAAAGGCTTAATAGTATAGAAATGGGAGTAAATATTATTGACCACAAACTCGTATTATAAATATTCAGTATTAGATGTTCATAAAAGCTTTTTTTATATTTTAGATAGATTATAAAACTTGACAAAGCAAAGAACATTATAACAGTAAAGAGTAAAGAAAACTGTTGAGCAGCTTTACTTGTTGTAACAACTCCTAAAAAATCATTGAAGAGCATAATTTGTAATAGGAAAAACAGTGATGCAATTGTTAAAAATTTACTTGGGCTGTAATAATAACGTCTAAACCCATTCCAATAATTTGAAATAAGAGTTTTAGGTTCAAATAATCCAATCTTAATATTCTTAAAAAACGATTTTTCTAATGAAAAAACAGCACCAAACAAATCTGCTAAAATTGATTTACTTGAAATTCTTTCATTTTTAAAAGATTGACCACATTTTGAGCAATATTTATCATCAATTTCATTGGAACAGACAGAACACTTCATAGCTATGTTTTTGTGTTTTTATTTTCGAAATATGGTAATGTGGTCAAAAATAGTTGGTAATTTTTCCAATACTTTTTTTTATATTT
>CAYRZY010000138.1:0-8567 GCA_964428855.1 uncultured Flavobacteriaceae bacterium | reverse complement strand
TTTTTTAATTCACTTTTTTCGTCAGTTCTGCTTGCAGAGAACGTCAGTATAAAAATACTCGACATATTTCACCTCAATTTATTTTGATGAGTAAAAAGACTTGAATTGATATTTCTTAAAAAAGATATAACAGGTTTTGTATTACTTTGGATTTTCAGTAATCTTATTTTTCACCTTCTTTTAACTGAAAATTAACAACTACTTTTCAACCTGACTCTTTATTCCGTATAGATTTCAAAAGGAATATCACCTGAAAGTGTGGTCATTCCTTTTATCAACTTTCTTTTAATCACAGAATTCAGTCTAAATGCTGGCACACTTCTTCTTCCATCTATGGAGACTAGATCATCTTTTGAATTAAGTGTTATCCAACTAGAATTACTAACAATATAATAATTTTCACCTATCGACATAAAAACATCTTCATTACCCCTTTTTGCAATTTCTACTTTTTTATTAAATTCTATTTTACTTTTAATACCCTTTTTATTGTTATTATAATTTGCTACTACAGAATCAATCGACAAATCTTTTGGATAAACTATATGTTCAGTAATAGGATCTGTACTAGAATTCTTCTTACTTAATCCAAAATAATAAATAATTTTATTTGGCTGAATACCCCAATTTGCATCTTGATGAGATATTAAATAGTCATTTTTACCAACTTTAAATCCGAAGTAGATTCCTACTTTTGTTTTAGCATAACTTATGCTCGCTCTAAAATACCCATCCTTATCTGTTTTGGCCAATTCACCATATCCTTTATCGTAAATAATTGCACCTTCAATTGGCAGTAAAGAATCAGCGTCTAGTACCAATCCAGCAATTTCAATATTTCTTATGACCATACTTTCATTTGTATTAGCATTCTGAGCATTGACCAAAAAAGGTTGGTTAAGAATTAATAATGTTACCAATAGTGTAGGTGCTATAAATGCATATTTCCAATAACTGTGTGTGTTAGATTTCTTTTTGTTTATCATCATGATTCGTTTTTTGATTAATGATTGATTATAATTTGATACTATAGTGAGTGGCTTTCGCTTTACACCTATTTTCAGAAGGTTCATCTGGTAAGTTTGTGGTTCCACAGCAGAAGATTCTAATACAAGATTGTCAGTTTGATATTCTATATTTTTTTCAATCTCTTTCCTGAACAACCAAACAAAAGGATTGAACCAAATGGCAATGATGGCAATTTCAGAGAACAAAAGGTCAATGGTATGTCTTTGTTTTACATGAATTTTCTCGTGCTCCAATATTTGTTCGTATGTTTTGATATTATATTTTTCGGGGTTTATAAACACATACTTGAAAAATGAACGGGGACCGCCTTCATCATTAACATTAATGATCGTACAATACTTATCCTCAACTTGACAACCCGCTCTCTGTATTGCAAAAAAAACACTAGCCAATTGAAAAAACAAATGGAAGGTCAATACTATGACACCGAAAATATAAATTAAAAATAACCAATAACCAATGCTATCGGTTATAGTAACTGGAAGCAATACAAAGTTGTTCTTTTGGGAATTAACACTATTAGAAGGTATGATTTTCTTTATTTCAGATTCGATAGGTTTATAAGTTGGTCTTGATTTTTCTTGAAAAGTAGTCTCCTCAAGCCAATTACTAACAATTCCTTGGTAGGTTACCAATTTTGGAAGTGAGATGAATGGAAGCGTGAATGCTAATAATAAACTGGCCATTAAATAAAGGCGATTTACTGCAAAAAAACTCTCTCTCTCTAAAAATAGCTTATAGAAAATCCACAAAATTACAATTACAATAGAAGATTTTAAGAGGAATACCATGGCTTAAATTTTTTTTGATTTAATAATAGCAATCAGCTCATCAATTTCTTTATTGGACAACTTTTCTTGTTTTGCAAAATGTGCCATCATCTTGGGTAAAGAATTGCCAAAATATTTTTCTTTAATATCCTCTAAATGCTCCTTACGATAGGTCTCTTTTTGAATTATCGCACTATAGCGATCAGTATTTCCAAATTTTTCAGACTTTAAAAAATCTTTTCTAACCAGAATCTTCACTATAGTAGCCACGGTATTATAGTGTGGTATAGGATTGGGTAATGCTTCTAGTATATCTCGGATAAAAACACCCTCTGTTTCCCAAACTACCTGCATGATCTGATCTTCTCGCTTTGTTAATTTTTTCATTTATAAACTAATTAGGCTACAAATCTACTAATTATTTAGTAGATATACTAATTTATTAGTAGATAGTTATCCAGAGGTAAGATTAAAGGGGCTCAGGTGGTAAAAAAAATGTGATTTAGAGGCAAGCCTCTGAGAATTAAATCCTCATTGGGATTCATTAAGTAGTTTGGCTAATTCACTTTTTAAAGAACTAAAACAAATCAAAAAATCAATTCTACAAAGGCAACTTCTTCTTTAACTCTTCAATAATATTATAAGCAGCAGGGCAAATTTCTGTATTCTTTAAAGTCAAATGAGTAAGCTGAATAAACTTTTTTCTGTTGGTATGCGGATATTCACTACATGCTTTTGGTCTTACATCATAAATAAAACAAGTATTATCCATTTCATCTAAAAAAGTACATGGAGCTTCTTTAAGCACCATAAAATCATCTTCGTCACGCTCTAAATAAGCTGAAATAAATTGTTGCTCTTTCATTCTTAAAGACTTAGAAATACGAGAGATATCCTTGTCTGTAAATATCGGACTAGACGTTTTACAGCAATTTGCACAAGACAAACAATCAAATTTATTAAACTCATCTTCATGTAAATCTTGCATTAACACATCTAATCGCTTAGGTGTTTTTTTTCTCAACTTAGCAAAATACTTAGTAGTCTCTCTCTTTCTTTCCTTAAAGAGTTCTTGTAAATTTTCTAATGTAGCTCTCATATTAGTGAAACCAAAATGTTACACCTTTAATTTTAGCCAAATCAGGTATCTGTTCAAGTTTAATTTTTTGAGTACCAAAGTCCTTAATCCCTAACTCTTTCTTGTCAATGGTTACTGTTACATTTAATTCATCAACAAATAAAATTACTGTACTAAATGTAGATTGTACTTTGTCTATAGTATAATTATCTGCAATATCTTTATACGATGAGCTTAAGCCAAAACCTTTTATTGTTTTATAATTTTTATCAAAAATTTGTACATTATCAATAACTGATGTTGAATCCTTTTCTTCTTTAGGTGTAACGGTTAATAAATGTTTACCCTGCTTATTATAAACCAAATATTCATCATAAGAAGATTCTTTTATATTGTTTTCATCTAAATGAGAAGCAATAGAATCATTCTCGAAAATTGAAGATAATTCATTAATTTGTGTTGTCGCCGTAATTTTACCTATTTGCTCATTAGCCAACGTATAATTAGTTTCTTCTTTACATTGTATCAACAGTACAAATACAACACTTAATAGTCCAATACTTTTTCTCATCTTTCGCCTTTTTTAATTATCAGATTATCTCATTGCTTTTTTTAATATCCCCAAAACACCTCTCATAAAAGTGGCACTTGTCAATACTTTTATAAAAGGATTAGCACGTGTACTTTTTCTACTTGAAGTCTTTCTCTTTTCTTTAGCTTTTACTTCTTTTTCTTTAGTTTCAATTTCTTCAGCATTCTCAATTTTCTTATTCAAAATTTCATAAGCACTTTCTCTATCTATTTCTTCATTGTACTTTTTAGCCAGTTTTGAATCAGAGATTAATGTACCCAATTCTTCTTTAGTTAAAATATCCATTCTACTCATCGGTGCTCTTAACATGGTTCTTGCCAATGGAGTCGGAATTCCCTTTTCATTCAAACATGAAACCAAAGCTTCACCAATTCCCAACTGTGTCAATACTTCAGCAGTATCATAATATTCAGAATCAGGATAATTCTCAGCAGTTAATTTAATTGCTTTTCTATCCTTCGCAGTAAATGCACGCAACGCATGTTGAATTTTTAATCCTAATTGAGACAATACATCAGAAGGTACATCTTTAGGGTTTTGAGTTACAAAATACAGCCCAATCCCTTTAGATCTAATCAATTTAACAATACTCTCAATTTGATTGAGTAATGCTTTTGAAGCTTCATTAAAAATCAAATGAGCTTCATCAATAAAAAGGATTAATTCTGGTCTGCCAGAATCTCCTTGCTCAGGAAAAGTATCATAAATTTCAGCCAATAACTGCAACATGAATGTTGAAAATAGCTTTGGCTTGTCTTGAATATCGGTTAAACGTAATATAGAAATCAAGCCTCTACCTTTATCGTCTACTCTAGTTAAATCACTTACATCAAAAGAACGTTCCCCAAAAAACAAATCTCCGCCTTGTTGCTCAATCTCTACTATTTTACGTAAAATTGAACCTGTTGATGAAGTTGAAATTCTACCGTACTCAGCTTCCATTTCCTTCTTACCTTCTTGTGTTGCATATTGTAATACTTTTTTAAAATCCTTTAAATCTAATAAAGGCAATTTATTATCATCACAATATTTAAACAGAACAGCAACAATACCACTTTGAGTTTCCGTCAAATCTAATATCCTAGACAGTAATACAGGTCCAAATTCAGAAACTGTGGCTCTTAAACGTGTTCCATTTTGTTCAGAAATAGTTAAAATCTCTACAGGAAATCCTTTTGCTTCAAATGGTAATCCTATTTTCTGATGACGCTCATCTATTTTCTGATGACCAGGACTCGCTTTTGCCAATCCACTCAAATCTCCTTTTACATCCATCAACAATACAGGAATTCCCTTTTCGGATAAGTTTTCAGCAAGTATTTGCAACGTTTTTGTCTTACCTGTTCCTGTAGCTCCAGCAATTAAACCGTGCCTATTCAAAGTTTTCAAAGGAATATTTACAAATGCATCCGTCACCGTTTCTTCTCCTAACATTGCTGCTCCTAAAGTTATATACTCACCTTTAGTTTTATATCCTTCATTAATTTCCTTGAAAAAAGTCTCTTTTGTATCCATTTAAACAACTATAAATTTATAGATGATAAAAGTAAGCTTAATAATTTCAAATCAAAAACTGAAAACCATTAAAATATAGTTAATTATAATTTACCTTTGCCAAATGATTGATGAAACAACTCAAAATTTAATTGACAAAGGTGAAATGCTTCCATTAATGGAGGAATTCTATACAATTCAAGGCGAAGGTTACTATACGGGTACTGCTGCTTATTTTATTAGAATAGGAGGGTGCGATGTAGGTTGCCATTGGTGTGACGTTAAAGAAAGTTGGAATGCTGAATTACACCCAGCTACAAGAACTGATTTGGTCGTAAAAAACGCTACTAAATATAGTAATACTGTTGTAATTACAGGTGGAGAGCCTTTAATGTGGAATATGAACTATATTACTCATCATCTACAAAAAAACAATGTAAAAACACATATTGAAACCTCTGGTGCTTATCCTTTATCAGGAAAATGGGATTGGATTTGCCTTTCTCCAAAAAAAAATAAATTACCTCTTGAAAAGATATATCAAAAAGCAAATGAATTGAAAGTCATTATATATAATAAAAATGATTTTCAATTTGCAGAAGAACAAGCTGCTAAAACTAATAGTAATGCTGTCTTATTTTTACAACCAGAATGGAGCAATCAAGAAAAAATGACTTCTTTAATTGTTGATTATGTAATGCAACATCCTAAATGGAAAATATCATTACAAACACATAAATATTTGAATATTCCTTAAATAAATGTAAGGATTAGTTTTTTTTTCGACGGAATAGTAAACCTTCTTTTTAAAATGAAAAATCTAGTCCTATTTGTCAGTATTATTTTGATGATTTCTTGTGAGACTTCTCAAAGTGATATTAATAAAAATACGATATCTCAAGATGAATGGTCAGTTTCAAAACAGTATTTAAAAGAAGGATCGCCATTTAAGTTAATGAATACTCCTGATTTCAAAACTGTACAAGAAATTAACAGTTTATCAGACGATTCTAAAGTAGCACTAATAAGTTTTAAAAATGAAGTAAGAGTTTATCCTTATCATTATACCAATCAATTT
This sequence comes from uncultured Flavobacteriaceae bacterium, assembly GCA_964428855.1. Lineage (GTDB taxonomy): Bacteria > Bacteroidota > Bacteroidia > Flavobacteriales > Flavobacteriaceae > Aureibaculum. The sequence goes on along the minus strand of CAYRZY010000138.1, from coordinate 2,526 downwards.
GAAATTATTAATGATGCTTTTGATGGTAATTTTATTTCTATCTCTTATTGCCCTATAACACAAAGTGCTATCTGTTTTAATAGAGAAATAAAAGGTGAAGTTTATGACTTAATTGCTTCAGGATATTTATTTAAAGACAATATGGTTCCATCTGATAAAAATTTGAATTTTTATTTTTCTCAAATGTTGATGAAAGGAATAAAAGGAGAAATTGCAAATCAACCTTTAAGTCATTTTAACCTTATTGAAACAAAATGGAAAACAGTAAAGGATTATTTTCCGAATGCAATGGTGTTTTTTCATAACAACTCTAAAAAGAAAGCAAACAAAAATAATGCAATAAAAAAATCGGGTTTTGCCTATGGTGTTTTAAATACTAGAATAACTACCGAAACTGTTGAATTATTTCCACTTGATTACTTCTCAAATAATACAACTTCAATTACAGAAACTATCAATCAAAACTCTACGTTTATAATTGGAAATGAAGAGAAAAAGATATTTACTTCTTATTACATACCTAAAAATAAATCTTTACACTTACTTGATGAAAATCAATTTCCAAATATTATAGCAGACACAGATGGTAATATTTATAATATTTTTGGGTATGCTGTATCTGGACCGGATTTCGGTTTACAATTAAAATCTCCTAAAGCATATGTAGCTCAACAATGGGCATGGAAAGATTTTTACGAAAATATAAATATCAACAATTAATCAACCAACTGTTTTTGTTTTATGATTACTAACTGATAAATTCTTTCAAACTGCTCTTTCAACCCCATATCACTATTATCAAACTCTATCGCATCATCCGCTTTTACCAAAGGAGAGTCTTCTCTAGTTGAATCAAGATGATCTCTTTCTTGAACATTCTCTAGTACTTCACTATAAGAGATATCGTGCCCCTTGTCTAACAATTCTTTATAACGCCTTGTTGCCCTTTTTTCAGGAGATGCTGTCATAAATAATTTCAATTCCGCATCAGGAAAAACTACGGTACCAATATCTCTACCATCCATTACAATTCCTTTCTCCTTACCCATTCTTTGCTGTTGTTCTACCAATTTTTTACGAACTTCAGAAATTGCCGAAACCTTACTTACTAATTTCGACAATTCAATCGTTCTAATCTCTTCCTCAACATTTTTATCATTTAAATACATTTCAGAAAACAAGAGTTTCTCATTATATACAAATTTAAGATTCACATTATCAAGACTATTTATTAAAGCTTCTTTTTCTAACCTATCTTGATTTACATAATCTAATTGCATTGCATATAGGGTCACAGCTCTATACATGGCACCAGTATCTACATACAAATAATTCAATTCTTTTGCCAATTGCTTTGCAATAGTGCTTTTCCCTGTGGATGAAAATCCGTCAATAGCGATAGTAATTCTTTTCATATTCAAAACTAAAATGTATTTTTAGAAAGATCAATATTCAGCGTAAATGTATTTGTATTTGATACTGGATGATATTTTGTAAATGCATAATTCAGCTTTAATCTACCCATTTTTAATCCAAATCCAAAGGATAAACCTGAAAATGTTCTACTTTCAGTGAGTCCTAATTCTTTACCACGTCTAAAATTGTAACCTAATCTTAAATTAAAGGGCTTATTTGGAAAAAATTCTGCTCCAATCACTACATGTCTAAATGCATTGTCTAAAAAAGTGATGTTTTTATTACTAGTCTCACCATCTATAGAAGTTTGACTATCAGAAGGATTCTTAACTCCTACTTTCCATTTTTGTAAATTGCCAATTGTGATGTGCCACTGTAAAGGTACATTTTCCAATCTATAGGATGCTCCAACAGCAATTTCTAAAGGTAATGATTCTCTAACTTCATCAAATACATTTACTTGATACCCAATATTTCTAATTACTGCAGAAAAAATATAAGGTTTAGTATCATCAAAATAGGTTAATCCAACATCTAAAGCCAAACCACTTGAAGTATAATTTTCAATACTAGAACTGATATATTTTAAATTTGTACCCGCATGAATATGACTCTTCGGAATTCTATAAGCATAACCTAATGAAAAAGACAAGTCTCTAGCAGAAAAAGTACCTGTTTCAATCCCATTTTCGTCAGCTCCAATAAATTTACCATAATTTACATAAGTAATACCAGCATGCAAAGTCCCGAAACGTCTATTAATTAAATGAGCAAAAGCTAAAGAACCATAGTTAATATCAGCCAAAAAATCAACATAACTTACTGACACTTGGTTATCTATATTTTTATTAATAGTAGACGGATTCCATAGTGGCTGATTTACATCTTCATATAATGTCAATACTTCACCTCCTAAAGCAGCTTGACGTGCAGAAGTACTAACATTTAAAAAATTATATATTTTTGTACCTCCAACTTGCGAAAAAATTAGGGTTGAGAAGAGTATAATTATAATAAATAGAATGTTTTTCATAGGTTTTACAAAGAAACTAGAAATATATTATTTATAACGCTATTCCATAAATATATTTTCAATTTATATCAAAAAAA
>CAYRZY010000137.1:0-8637 GCA_964428855.1 uncultured Flavobacteriaceae bacterium | reverse complement strand
ATACTTGCATTGCAGCAGGGTCAGAGGCGTTTGCAGCAACAATAGTTGTATAAGCTAAAGCACCTCTTTCTTCTAGCATATTTACAATACCCGCAACGGTAGATGCTTTTTGACCTATGGCAACATAGATACAATATACAGGATGACCAGCATCATAAAATTCTTTTTGATTTAATATGGTATCAATAGCTACGGTAGATTTACCTGTTTGACGATCACCAATAATTAGTTCACGTTGACCTCTTCCTATAGGTATCATAGCATCAATTGCTTTAATACCAGTCTGTAAAGGCTCTGTTACAGGTTCACGAAAAATAACACCAGGAGCTTTACGTTCTAATGGCATTTCAAAAGTTTCTCCTTTTATAGGTCCTTTACCGTCTATAGGTAGACCTAAAGTGTTCACAACTCTACCAACAATACCTTCACCAACTTTTAAAGAAGCAATACGTTCAGTACGTTTTACTGTTGAACCTTCTTTAATTTCAGAAGAATGTCCTAATAATACAACACCTACATTGTCATCTTCAAGGTTCAATACTAAGCCTTCTAGCCCATCTTCGAATTGTACCAATTCACCATATTGTACATTAGCTAATCCGTAAACACGTGCAATACCATCACCTACTTGTAAGACGGTTCCAACTTCGTCTAATGATGCTTTACCATCAAAGTCTGCTAGTTGTTGTTTTAAAATTGCTGATACTTCAGCAGGATTTATTGTTGCCATATATTTAATTTTTAATTAAATATGCTGAATTTAGTTCAGCATCTGTTAATTAGTTTGTAATTAATTTTTAATCAGTTCTCTACGTAAATTATTCATTTTCCCTGAAATACTAGCGTCAAATTGTTTGTCACCAACACGTAATATAAACCCTCCAATTATAGTAGGATCTATTGTGCTTTCAAGTGTTACATTTTTACCTGTTATTTCTTTTACTTTTACCAATATTTTTTGTTCCAATTCTTTGGTTAAAGAAACTGCTGTAATAACCTTAGCAATTTCTGATCCTTTAGAAAGGTCAAATAGTATTGTGTATTGTTTTGCCACTTCTGACAAAATAGCCAATCTTTTATTATCAATAAGCTGATCGATTAAACTTTGAGAGGTTTTAGTGATGTTACTAAAAACAGCCAATAATGCAGATTTTTTAACTTTTGATTTTAGAACAGGGCTTTTAAGTAAAGATTGTAATTCTTTACTTCCGTCAATAGTTGAATATATCAATAGCATATCTTCATTAACCTTGTCAGCTTGTTTTAAATCTGTAGAAAGACTTAAAACAGCTTTAGCATATCTTATGGCAGCTCTAGATTCTCTCATATTAATTTAGCTTAACATCTTTTAGCATGTCTTCAACTAATTTAAGTTGTTTGCTTCCGCTAGATAATTCTTCTTTTACTACTTTTTCAGCAATATTAATTGATAAACTTGCTACTTGTTTTTTTATGTCTGCTATCGCAGCTGATTTTTCGTTTTGAATAGCAATTTTAGTCTGGTCCATTAATTTGTTAGCTTGTGCTTTAGCTTCATCTTTAGCTTCAGTAATCATATTATTTTTGATTTCTCTAGCATCTTTCAACATGGCATCTCTTTCGGCTCTAGCTTCTTTTAAAATCTTTTCATTATCAGCAGTGATATTCTGCATTTCTTGACGTGCTTTTTCCGCTTCAGCCAATGCCTTTTTAATACCTTCTTCGCGTTCATTTACAGCATTTAAAATTGGACCCCAAGCATATTTTCTTAACAAAAAGATTAATGCTAAGAATAATAGTGTTTGCCAAATAAATAGCCCAAAAGAAAATTCATTTAATAACTTATCCATAATTTAATATTTAAAAACATTAATTAAAACTAGTAGTAACCAACCGTTACTACTAGTTTTAGATTCTTTAGTATTTAATTAAGCTGCAAATAAAGCTGCGAAACCAATACCTTCAATAAGTGCTGCTGCGATTAACATTGCAGTTTGAATTTTACCAGTAGCTTCAGGTTGACGAGCAATAGCATCCATTGCTGATCCACCAATTCTACCAATACCTATTCCAACTCCGATTACAATTAAACCAGCTCCTACGTAATTCAATCCTTCCATAATAAAATATTTAATAATTAATGTTCGTGTTCCTCGGCAGCAGAACCAAAATATAATGCCGATAATACTGTAAATATATATGCTTGTAGCGCTGCTACTAATAATTCTAATATCATTAAACCAAATGCTAATCCGAATGATAATGGACTTCCAATCCAGCTTTTAAATAAAAACATTAAACCTATAATGCTCATTAATACTACGTGACCTGCTTTCATATTCGCATACAAACGTATCATTAAAGCAAAGGGCTTGATAAAAGTACCTAATAGCTCAATAGGTGCTAAGATTATTTTCATTGGTGCAGGAACTCCTGGCATCCAAAAAATATGTTTCCAATAATCTTTTTTTGCTGTAAATGTTGTGATTAGATAGGTTAAAATTGCTAATGAAAAGGTTATAGCAATGTTTCCTGTAATATTCACACCTAAAGGTGTAAGTCCAAATAAATTGACAAACCAAATAAAGAAAAATATGGTTAGTAAATAATTCATATATTTTTTATAATGTTTTTCTCCAATATTTGGTATGGCAATTTCATCTCTTATGTATAAAATAATAGGTTCTAATATACGTCCTGGTCCTTTTCCAATTCCATTATTTTTCGAATAAGATCTTGCCAAGCCACTAAATAATAAAAAGATAATTAAACTTGTAATTATAATCATAACTACATTTTTAGTAATTGACAAATCTAAAGGCTTTTCATTTGATTCAAATCCTTTATCATTATGATGAATAGCACCAGTACTATCTGTCTTATAAATATGGCCATTCCCATGTGAAATCGCGTAATAATTCCCTTTGCTCTCTGCTACACTTTCACCATGATGAAATTTAGAAGATGAAAAAACATGTAAACCGTTATCCCATAATATAATTGGTAAAGAGAAACTTATTTTTTGCCAGATATGAAAATCATGTGAGTCTAATAAGTGATGATTAATATCTGCTTTGATTTGTTCTTTTAATGTCAGTACTTTTCCATGTTCGTCATGTTGCGTTATATTATGTTGTGCCATTTCATGATCCTCATGCTGAGCATTCGTGTGGAAAGCAATTAGTAAAAATAAAAAAGTAAGTAAATTAAGTATTTTTTTTCTTTGCATGTTACTACTGTAATTCAGTGTCTATAAAATCCGTGCAAAGATACTGTTTTATACCAAATTCAAAAACAATTTCGAGTTTTTATTTGTTCTTTTTTTACCTTACCTAATGCTACATTTGTTACTTTAAATTATTGAGTAAATTAACTAGTGAAGAAGTTTCAATTGCAAGGCATATAATATAAGGAATAAAAAATGAGCTAAACTCTAAGGTGCTGATGTCTCCATCGGCTTTGTATGAAGTGTAAAAGAAAATAAAAAATAGAATAAATTTCAAAAAACTACCTGTCATAAATAGAAAGCCCAATTGGTTTTTAAATTTCTCTCTATATGAATATAAGAATATATAAACACCTAGAGCCAAACCATAATTCATAAGATAAGCTTGAATAATCTTATGATTGAAAAGAGGTAAGTCAGTATAATAAAGAATTAAAATATGGAGTCCGAAAACCACCAATATACAGGTAGTAAGCAAGATAACAAAACGTTTTAATGGGTTGTTCATATTTACTGTTCATTACTTATCTTTTCTAATTGCTTAACTATACTCCATATTGAAGCAATGAGACCAATTAAAATGAATCCTAAAGTGAATAATTTTTTCTCCATTAAAAAGTAATTATCTAGCTTTTTACCTAAATAAACGGCTAGATAAATGGTTGCACCTAATTGAAAGCCAATACCTGTAAAACGAATATATTTATTAAGCTGTCCTTTCGATTTTTTGCTCATTCTTTAATGCTTTTATCGAACCTTTCATTGTACATGAAGCATTAAATGTAGCACCTGGCTCAACTGAAAGTTTACCAAGAACAACATCTCCGGTAATTGTAGCAGTTGCTTTTAAAGATAATAATTGATCTACATTAAGGTTGCCAGAAAATTTGCCTTCAATGTCAGCATTGCTACAGTCAATAGTGCCTTCTACAAAGCCGTCTTTACCAATAACAACTCTACCCGAAGTTTTAATTTTACCTTCAACTTTACCATCAATTCTAAAGTCACCTTCAGATTTTATATCACCAACAAAAGATGAATTTTTACCAATAATATTGCGTTCAAATACTTGGGTTGGGTTAATTTTTTTTTCAGAAAACATAATTTTAATTTTTTAATTTACACTCCGTTTAAACTCATTTTTATCACTTAGGGGAGTAATATCAAATTGTTATAAAAAAATTTCTTTTTCTTAGTTGTCTATTTTTTCATTCAAATCAGAAGAGTCATAACTGTCAATGTTGTCTAAAATTTCAACAGCATGTTTGCCTTCTTCAGTATTAGGGTAGCTTAAAGCAACAAAACTTAAAGCTTCTTTAAAAGCTTTTGTGCCTTTAGTTTTCATTTGAATATAAGCTTTTAATAATTCTAATTTTGAAATTATCGCTTCGCTTTCAAATTGTTTAATTGCTTTTTCTACTTTTTGTGAGGCTCTATCGTAATGTTGAAAATCAAAATCACAATAAGCATCATTGTAAATAGCTTCAGGTGAATGTTCGTCTTCAGTAGATGCTATTTGATCTGGATTTAAGATAATAGTTGCATATCTTGAATCTGGATAATTGTTAACGACTACATCCTTGTATTTATTGCTTCTAGATACATCAAAGTTAGCATAAATTTTATACAAGTGATAATTTATAGGGAGAATTAACTTTTCTTTCGGGTTAAAACTTAATAAATTTTCTAATTTATCGGCCGCTAATTGGTATTCTTGAAACTGTTCTTTGTAGATAATTCCTAGTTTGTAATAGGCATCATTTCTTAATGTAATGATGCTATCAAGTGCTTTTTTTTCTGTAGGAATTCTACTTATATAATAATCTAACTCGAATTTTTTTGAAGTGTCAAAAGTATTTGCAGCTGCGAGAACTTCTATTTCTTTAGGATTGCTTTTTAATGCTTTTTTTGCTGACAAACGCCAATTGTCATCTAAGGCTCTGTTGCCCCATGATTTTTTAAATTCTTGTTTACCAAACCCGGCAACACTAGTATTGTAAAAGTAAAACTTACCACCTTTAGATTTGCCTACAGAATTGTCGCTATCTGTACTCCCGCCAAAACCGTTGGTAGTTTTTAATGAGTTTTCTAGTTTTATTTTTTCTAATTCTGCTATTTTTTTAAGACTGTCAATGTGTTTTTGATAAAATAATTCTTGTTCAGGTTTTGTAAGGTTGGCGACTTTTAAAATACTATCATTACTCTTTGCAATTGTTTCATACGCAATGACTTCTTCTAAACTTTCTCGTTTTCTAATAATACGTCTAACCCTTTTTTTGTTTTTGTTTTTTGTGATGAGGATAATACTATCATAATATGCACCCGCCATTTCAAACTTTATATTGTCAAAATAGATATTACCTAATTGTTCGTAGGTTAGTTCTTTTTGAAATTCTTTTCCTTGCTCTATTCTTAGCGATTTTTCAAAATCTACAATAGCAGTCTCAATACTGTCATTTTGTGCTTCAATAATTCCTTTTTGATAGAGTAACTCATCTAAATAGGGTCTGTTCTCTCTTTCTTTAATTAGTTTTTGCAATGTGCTTATCAATTGAGCGGTACTATCTTGTTGCGAGTAGTTTTTTGCTCGATCAATTTCAGCATGAATTTTATATCGATATGGGGCTTTTTTGAATTGAGCTAATTTTTCAAAATATAAATTTGAAGTATCTATTTTTTGTTCATTTCTATACAATTGTCCTAGAATGAATAAATTTCTTGCTTTTTGTTTTGGGTCAACAGAAAATAAAACGGCACTATCCAAATGACGAATCACTAAATCTGTACTGTCTATTGCCTGATATGCCATTGCCATGGATGTGTGACCATCTTCAATAATGTCTAAGGATAAAGTTTTGTTTTTGAGTAAATATTCAAGTGTTTCAATCGCTAATTCTTCATTTTGCAATCTGACCAAAGCTTTAGCCTGCCATACTCTTGCTAGGTCTTTTAATCCGTTTTTGGTGTGATTTTCTAAAATAAAATTAAAAGCTTCAAGAGCAGGTACAAAACGTTGAGAAAAATATCTAGCTTTTCCTAATAGTAAATACGCATCGTCAATTTGTTTATTGCGTTCTTTACCATTGATGTCCATTGAATGTTTCTGGATGGCTTTGATAGCTTTTTCTTCGGCTTTATCAAAACCTTGTGCGGTACTTTCACTTTGAGATTCTTGTTGAGGTTTAGAAGAAGGTAAGTTTAATACTTCAATCTCTTTTTCTTCAATTTTTAAGGGTTCAATGGGTAATAATTCCCAAAAGTTATCATCATAGCTGTCGTCTAATTGAAGCTTTTCTTGATCAAAAGCGACCTGACCATTATAGAGTACATTGTATTTTGTACTAAGACCATGCATACTTCTGTTTAAAAGTGCATTTTTTTTAGTAGAACAACTAAAAAAAATAACTAAAAAACAACTGAGAAGTAGCTTGATGAAAACGTTTTTACTCAAAATTCGAATTTGTCTATTTAATTAACTTAAAACCTAGAGAATTATTGTGATAATAGTTGGTAAAAGTACAAATAAATTGATACTTATTTGAAAGGTGAAATTAAGGTTGAAAATTAGGTGGATATATACTAATACTCAAACTCTCCAAATTCACTTTTAATAGTCAGCTTTTTTGTGTTTGAAGCTTCTACACGACCTACAATTTGAGCATCTACATGAAACGATTTTGAAATGGCAATAATACCTTCGGCAATTTCTTGAGGTACATAGATTTCCATTCTATGTCCGCAATTAAAGACTTGATACATTTCTTTCCAGTCAGTATTAGATTGTTCTTGAATCAATTTGAATAAAGGCGGAATGTCAAATAAATTATCCTTTATAATGTGTAGTTCATCAATAAAATGAAGAATTTTTGTTTGAGCACCACCGCTACAATGTACCATTCCGTTAATTTGAGCGGCATATTTTTTTAAAATTTCTTTAATAATAGGAGCATAGGTACGTGTTGGTGATAGTACTAATTTACCTGCGTTTATTGGTGAATTATCAACCGAGTCAGTTAATTTTGTATTTCCTGAATAAATTAAATCTTCTGGTACAGCATGGTCAAAACTTTCAGGATATTTTTCTGCCAATTCTTTTGAAAAAACATCGTGACGAGCAGAAGTGAGTCCGTTACTACCCATTCCGCCATTGTATTCTTTTTCATAAGTAGCTTGTCCGAAAGATGCCAAACCAACAATTACATTACCGGCTTTTATGTTTGCATTATCAATAACATCAGCTCTTTTCATTCTTGCAGTTACGGTAGAATCTACAATAATGGTTCTTACCAAATCACCAACATCGGCAGTTTCACCACCAGTAGAGTGGATGGTTACTCCATAACCAGCCATTTCTTTTAACAATTCTTCCGTACCGTTTATAATGGTTGAAATCACCTCACCAGTAATCAGATTTTTATTACGACCAATGGTTGAAGACAACATAATGTTATCAGTTGCTCCAACACAAAGTAAATCATCAATATTCATAATCAAAGCGTCTTGAGCAATGCCTTTCCAAACTGAAATATCACTAGTTTCTTTCCAATACATATATGCCAAAGACGATTTTGTACCTGCACCATCGGCATGCATAATTAAACAATAATCATCATCATTTGTTAAATAATCTGGAACTATTTTACAAAATGCTTTCGGAAAAAGACCTTTATCAATATTGCTAATGGCTTTATGCACATCTTCTTTTGAAGCAGAAACTCCTCTTAAATTGTATCGTTGATTCTCAGCACTCATTTGTTTTTATTTAAAAGATATAATTTTTTCTTGTCATAATCTATCACGGCTTTTCCTTTTTCTAAAATATCAGCTCCAATAATTCCGTTGATTGGTTTTGCATTTTGTTTGACCAAGGCTTTGTTGATATGCGATAAGTCTATTAAAACTAAGCGTATCTTTTTTAGTTTAAAATCACCTATTTTAAGACTGTTCTTCTTTGCGATTTGAGTGTCAATTTCACCTTCACCAGCTCCAGCAGCTTTATGCTCAGAATCTTTAGGTTTTAAATTAAATTTTTCAATTTCATCAAAACCTACACAAGAATTTGAAGCACCAGTATCTAATATAAACTTTCCTTTTTTACCATTTATTTTGACTTTAATTTCAAAATGATTGGATGCAATTTTTTTAAGCTTGATACAATGGTAACTCTTATGGCTTAGGTATTCTCTTAAACTCATTTTAAATAACCGACTTAAATTGTTCTAAAAAGCGAATGTCATTTTCAAATAACATTCTAATATCTGGTATTTGATATAATAACATGGCAATACGTTCAATACCCATTCCGAAAGCAAAACCACTATATATTTCAGGATCAATATTGGTATTTTTTAATACATTAGGGTCCACCATGCCACAGCCCATAATTTCTAACCAACCAGTACCTTTGGTAATTCTATAATCGGTTTCTGTTT
>CAYRZY010000136.1:0-8704 GCA_964428855.1 uncultured Flavobacteriaceae bacterium | reverse complement strand
TATAATAAATAACCAACACCAAAAATATAACCTGGAATATCAAAAAACGGAAAGAAAATAAAAGTTAACTCCATACCTGGATGTAATAATATCGCTGCATATAAAATTCCCATAACTGCACCAGAAGCCCCAACGGCACTATAGTGTGATTCCTTTTTATGGAAACTCAATGCCAATGTGCTACCTGCTAATAAACTCCCCAGATAGATTATTAAAAACTTCAATATACCTACCTCATTAATTACTGGGTCAGCAAACATATACAAAGTAAACATGTTAAAAAACAGGTGACCTTGATCTACATGTAGAAAACCTGAAGAAAACATACGTAGTTTTTCTCCTCTCAAAATTGGCCCAATTTGAAACTTATATTGTTCAAAAAACATACGATCAGAAAACCCTTTTAAAGATACCAATACATTTACTATTATAATTCCGATAACTGCTGGACTCATTTCTGTTAATTTTTTTTCAAAGATAAAATTAATATACCGATATTTGTCAAAATATTTTAAATGCAATTTCTTAGCTTTATACTTATTTATCCGTTTATATGGATATTTTCAATTTTGCCATTTAGGGTGTTGTATTTTATATCTGATGGTTTTTACTATTTAATTTATTATATCATTGGTTATCGTAAAAAAGTAGTTACTTCTAATTTAAAGCTTGCCTTTCCTCAAAAGACCGACCACGAAATTAAAGTGATTTCTAAAAAATTCTACAGACATTTTGTTGATATTTTTGTAGAAATGATAAAAGCCTTTACCATTTCTGATAAAGAAATTATGAAACGGTATAAATTCACAAATATTGAATTATTAAAAGAATTAGAAACTGAAAAAAGAAATGTGTTATTTCTTGGCTCACACTATGCAAACTGGGAATGGATTTTTTGTTTAAATTTATATGTAAAAACAGATGGTTATGCTGTTTTTAAAAAATTAAAAAATAAATACTTTGATAAAAAAATTAGAGAAACTAGAGGACGATTCAACACAATTTTAGTACCCACCAAAGAAATTTTTAAAATTATTGATCGTAATTACAAAAACAACACGCAGTCAATGTATGGCTTTTTAGGAGATCAGTCTCCTAAAAGAAAGAAATCACATCATTCTGGTTTGTTTTTAGGCGTACATGTCCCTATTATTACAGGCTCTGAAATGTTAGCTAAAAAATACAATTTAGCCGTGCTTTCGTTTAGAACAAAGAAAATAAAGCGAGGGTATTATGAAGCGACTTTTAAAGTCTTGGCTGAAAACCCGAAGGATTTTAAAGATTATGAGATTACTGACAGCTATCTTCGAGAATTAGAAAAATCAATTTATGAAGCTCCTGAATACTATTTTTGGACACATAAACGGTTTAAGCATAAGGATAGTGAGCAGTAGGCAGTTCACAGTGTTCGGTGTTCGGTGTTCGGTGTTCGGTGTTCGGCAACATAATTGTTTAGTTTTGATTACATTCAGCTTTTTACCTTTTTTTATTTATTTTTTGTTTTTCTTGAGTTGCCCACATAACCACATCTCTAAAATCTATTTTTGCTCTTTTTACTAAAAAAATCACATCATCTATTCTCCCTTTAGCTAAATACAAAATGGAATGTCTTGTATTTAACAAATTATATTTAGAACTTGCCATAACATGTTTCAGTTCTATTGAAGAAAGGCACTTCACAACAATTTCTTTATCATCTTTATTGAAATCCTTATCTATAATATCAATAATTTCTTTGTCCATTATTTAGTATCAAAAGTAACAGTTAATTAAACCATACAGCATAACCTTGCCTTCTTAAAGTCAATGCTAATTGTTCTTCCATTTTGAGTGCTGCTGACCTTGTTGTCAATGGCTTAATATGATTGTAAAGACTCGGTCTCAGGTACGAACCATATTTTTCAACGATATTAGAGGAAAGCTTATACCCTTTCTTATTTCTATAGCCAGTTTTATGTTGTACAAATCGTTCTTTAGGAGTTTTACTCGTCATCCCTACATAAAGACATTGTAATACGCCATTAAATTGAGGATTGGCAGTTCTAAACTTTGTACTTTCAGTAAATACACGTTTAGATAATTCTATAACATAAATATGATACTGAAATCTTGGCATCTTCTCATTTTTACAACAATAGCTCTATTTAAACCACTTTTCAACCATTTCTTTTTCTGGAGAAAAATGTGAATTATGTTCAAATTCATTACTTACTGCATTATAAGTATAATCATTTTTCCAGTGCTGAAAATTTTCAGCTAAACTCTTAATACTCTCACAAACATAAGCAACTTCTTTATCTGTTATGGTAGGATGGATGGACATACGAATCCAACCTGGTCTTTCTAAAAGACATCCATCTTCAATTTTATCTTTGTATCCTTCAGAAGTTGGCAAGTCTATATGCAATAAAAAATGTCCGTAAGTGCCTGCACAAGAGCATCCACCACGGGTTTGAACGCCAAATTTATCATTCAGTAATTTAACTCCTAAATTGTAATGTAATTCATCTATGTAAAATGAATAAATACCAATTCTATCTTCATGATTTTCAGCCAAGAGATGTAAATTCTTACTATTTTTTAATTGAGAAAAAACATAGGTGTTAATTTCATGCTCACGAGCTAATATTTTTTCAGAAGACATTTCTTCTTTTAACTGTACAGCTAAAGCAATTTTTATGGTTTGTAAAAAGCCTGGTGTACCACCATCCTCACGCAACTCAATATCTTCAATAAAACGGTGGTCTCCCCAAGGATTGGTGTAAGTAACTGTACCACCTCCAGGATTATCTGGTATCTTATTATTATATAATTTATCACTAAAAACTAATACACCTGAGGTACCTGGCCCTCCTAAAAATTTATGAGGCGAAAAGAAAATAGCATCTAAATGTTCGTCTTTACCCTCAGGATGCATATCAATTGGTACATAAGGTGCTGAGCAAGCAAAATCTACAAAGCAAAATCCGTTATAACGGTGAACCATTTTTGCCATTCTATGATAATCTGTTCTGATACCAGTTACATTAGAACAAGCTGTAATTGAAGCAATTTTAACCTTTCTAACTTTATATTTTTCTAATAGATTTTCAAAACTCTTAAAGCAAACCAAACCAGTTTCTTCACAAGGTATTATTTCGACATCCGCAATCGTTTCTAACCAGGAAGTATGATTAGAATGATGCTCCATATGGGTGATAAAAACAATAGGTTTTAGCTCTTCAGGAATGTTAGTATACTCCTTCATACTTTCAGTGACTTTCAACCCTAATATACGCTGAAACTTGTTGATAACGCCAGTCATACCAGTCCCTTCAGTAATTAAACAATCATGCTCTGAAGCATTTACATGTGCTTTTATTATTTCACGAGCCTTGTGATAAGCTTGTGTCATTGCTGAACCTGTAATAGAAGTTTCGGTATGAGTATTGGCTACAAAAGGTCCAAACTCATTGATAATTTTCTCTTCAATAGGCCTGTATAATCTGCCGCTGGCAGTCCAATCTGTATATATTATTTCTTGCTCTCCATAAGGAGATTCAAAAGTATGATTAACACCAATAATATGTTTTCTAAATTGGGTAAAATAATTTTCTAATGACATTGTTTTAACAAAATAAATTAAGTTCAATGTAAAAGTACGTATAGTTTTGCTACTAAAAAAAAGGATTTAAATGACTATTAAACAATAATGAAAAGAATATTTACTAATCTTTAGTAAGAGGTTTACATTTAGAAACTTTAGATATTTCACCATATATACCTCCAGTATTTGATATATAACTATCAACTACATTATTAATAACACCTTTAAGTTCATTAGGTCGAATAGAACCATTGTCACATTTACATTTGTAAGCATAATACAACGACAACCAACTATACCCTTTTTGAGCTTGTTTATCTGTTGTACTATTTGACTTTTCTTTATATTCTTTAGACTTATCTCCTGGGCAATCAATAGTGTTATCAGTTGTGTTTTTAATAGTAACCTCTTGCTTAGGTTCTGATACTACCTGAGTTTCTTTAGATATTTTCTTTTGAGGCTCTTCTGTTTTTTCCTCTTGAATTTCATTATTATCTAATCCTCCTAAATCTTGTTCTTTTTTTGTATATTTTTTCTTTGGTTTAAAAACATGAAAACGTACTCCAAAAGTATAAGAAGACTCAATAAAGTCAAAATGCTGGTTTACTGTAGCAGAAGCATCATTTATTGCAACTCGACTATCTTTCATATTAATATAGCCATACTTAATAGCTGCCTTAACAAAAAAATGTTTAAAAAATGTTAGGTTAACACCTGCATTTGCAGACATTCCAAAACCAACAATACCAGAATTTTCATACTTATCATTCCCTAAAATAGTTGTGTTAGTCTTTGGCATTACGAATCCGAAATCAATACCTTCTTCTAGGTTTACCTCAAACTTA
The DNA here is from genome assembly GCA_964428855.1 of uncultured Flavobacteriaceae bacterium. Taxonomy (GTDB): domain Bacteria; phylum Bacteroidota; class Bacteroidia; order Flavobacteriales; family Flavobacteriaceae; genus Aureibaculum. The sequence goes on along the minus strand of CAYRZY010000136.1, from coordinate 4,273 downwards.
TCAGTATTTATACCTAATAACTTATTTAAATTATCAAAACGATTAACTCCAGTATAAATATACTTCAAACCATCATGTTCATACAGTAAAAAAGGATCTGAAAGATGAATATTATTATAATCATAAATATTATCAAAATTATAGAGCACTTCATTATATAAATACTCTCCAGTAGCTATGGCTCCTTTAATTCTCACATCTTCTCCATTTCGCAATACATACTTCATATTGTCAAAACCAAAAACAATGTTGTAATTGTCATTAAAAAAGTATCCTATTTTTAAATTTGCCTGTGAAAATGTAAATCCTTCAGTATCTAAATAACGTCTATCGTCTGCTTTGACATTTTGAAGCGTGAAATTAAAGTCAGTTCCTTTAAAAGAAATATCAGAAGTAGAATAAAAGCTTCTATTCACACCACCAGACACAAAAAATTGCCCTTTTCTATCATTAATACCTTGAGAATTTAATAACTGTACTGCTAATATTGTTAATAGTACCAAGGCTTTTTTCATGATTGATAAATTAAAAATTTTCATATCTATCTTATGCTAAGCAGTTTACTCAAAAGCTTAAGCTATTTTTTAAAAAAATTATACTTGGTTTGGGTTGTAATAATTTTTAATTAATAAGGGTGCAAATATATTAAAAATAATTCATTAAACGTGAAAAAAAATACTGTAATTTTCTCACTATTACATAGTTGTGAAAATCACAACTATGTCCTGTCTTATAAAAAAATTATTTAAAAATATAAAAACGGTAACCAAAAGTATAGGAAGTTTCAGCAAATGTAAAATGTTGCGTTGCCTTTTCTGAAGCATCTTCTGTAATTCTAATACTTGGCATATTTATATAACCAATTTTGAAATCTGTTTTGATATAAAAATGTTTAAAAAAGGTTAGGTTTAATCCTGCACTAGCAGACAATCCAAAACCAGCTACATGAAATTGATCATAACGTCTGTTACCTAAGATTGTAGAATTAGTTTTTGGCATTACAAATCCGAAATCAATACCTTCTTCAAGGTTTACTTCAAATTTATCAGTATTGATATGTAATAATTTATTGAAATTATCAAAACGATTGGCTCCAACAAAAATATAGTTCAAACCGTCTGTATGTTCAAACAACAAAAATGGTCTTGATAAATTGATAGCCTCATTGGTATAGGTCTTGTCAAAATTATATGCAGCATTTTCAAAAAGATAATCTCCTGTAGTTATCTGTCCGTTTATATTTACGCTTTGGTTATTACGCATTACATATTTCATATGATCGTAACCAAAAACGATATTGTAATTGTCTTTTATAAAATAACCTATTTCAAAATTGGTTTGTGGCAATGTTAATCCTCCAGGATCTAAAAACTCAATCCCAAAAGGTTTTGGCTTATCACTTGATTTCACATCAGAAAGAGTAAAATTAAAATCGTCTCCTTTAAAGGAAATATCAGATTTAGAATACGATGCTCTATTCCATCCCCAAGAGGCAAAAAATTGCCCTTTTCTTGAGTTTATGTTTTCTAATTTAGTAGAAATATTATTCCCTGTATTTAATTTCTCTTGTGAAAACACAAATTGAGTAACTAATACTACTATAAATAATAGGCTTTTTTTCATTAATAAAACTTTTATAATCCTGCAATTTTAGATATCTCTTCCATAATACGTTTTGCTAATGTATCAGCATTATCTTGAGATATACTTTCTGTATATATTCTAATGATTGGTTCTGTATTTGACTTACGAAGGTGCACCCATTCATTTGCAAAATCAATCTTAACACCATCTATGGTATTTACATCTTCATTTTTATAAGTTTCAGCCATTGCTTTTAAAATTGCATCGACATCTAATTCTGGAGTCAATTGAATCTTATTTTTACTCATAAAATAACTAGGATAGCTATCTCGTAGAGTTCTACACGATACTTTTAATTTTGCTAAATGTGTTAAAAACAAGGCTACACCAACCAATGAATCTCTACCATAGTGTGAAGCAGGATATATGATTCCTCCATTTCCTTCACCACCAATAAGAGCATTGGTATCTTTCATTAATTGTACTACGTTTACCTCACCAACTGCACTTGCTTTGTATGTGCCTCCATGCTTTTCAGTAACATCTCTTAAAGCTCTAGACGATGATAAGTTTGAGACTGTATTACCAGAAGTTTGTCCTAATACATAATCAGCACAAGCAACCAAGGTATATTCTTCACCAAACATTGAACCGTCTTCACATACCAATGCCAATCTATCAACATCAGGATCTACCACAATACCCAAATCGGCTTTTTCTTTAATTACCAATTCAGAAATGTCAACTAAATGAGCTGGTAAAGGCTCTGGATTATGAGGAAATTGACCATTTGGTTCACAGTATAACTTGATACATTCTACACCAAGTCTTTCTAATAAATCGGGAATCACAATACCTCCAGTGGAATTTACAGCATCTACTACAACTTTAAAATTAGCTCCTTTTATAGCCTCTACATCTACCAAATCTAATTTTAACACCTCATCTATATGCTTGTTCATATACTCTTTCATTTTGGCATATGTACCTAAATCATCAACTTCAGCAAAGGTATAATCATCACTAGCTGCCGCATCAAGAATTGACTGCCCATTAATTGCATCTAAGAATTCTCCTTTTTCGTTTAATAATTTTAAGGCATTCCATTGTTTAGGATTATGAGAGGCTGTTAAGATAATACCTCCATTTGCTTTTTCAAGAGGCACAGCTACTTCAACTGTTGGCGTAGTTGACAAACCTAAATCTATTACATTAATTCCCATTCCGACAAGCGTATTTGCCACTAAGCTACTTACCATTTTACCTGAAATTCTGGCATCTCTACCAATAACTACAGTTAAATTTTTAGAATTATTATTTCTCTTGATTAACCAGCTTCCATAAGCTGCTGCGAATTTCACAGTATCTACTGGTGTTAAATTATCATTGACTTGACCGCCAATAGTACCTCTAATTCCTGAAATTGATTTTATTAAACTCATGCTCTTTTTTTTATTGAACAAAGGTAAGTTTTATGATTCATATGTTATCCAAAAACCATAAACTTAATTGCATAAAAAAAACCGCTAAAAATTTAGCGGTTTTTCATATTTAATAAAGTAAGAAAATTCTTATTTCCCTCCTTTTTCCATTTTACTTTTTAATTCAGCCAAAGCAGAAATGTCACCCAATGTAGATTTCTCTATATTGTCGTCCATTTTCTTCTTTGTTGCTTTAATTACCTTTTCTTCTTGAGCTCTAAACATTGCAGTATGAGATACTACCAATCTTCTATACTCTTTATTGAATTCTAATACTTTAAAGTCAACAGCATCTCCTTTTACTAATTTAGATCCATCTTCTTTTTCCATATGTCTAGAAGGTACAAATGCTTCAACAGTATCTCCTTCAAAAGAAACTAACACTCCTTTATCAGTTACTTGAGAAACTTCACCTTTATGTACAGAATCAACAGTGTACTTATCTTCGTAAGCATCCCAAGGATTTTCTGTAGTTTGTTTATGACCTAAATTTAATTTACGTCCTTCAACATCTAATTCTAATACTTCAACATCAAGTTTATCACCAACTTTCACAAAATCAGATGGATGTTTAACTTTGGTTGTCCAAGATAAATCAGAAATATAAACCAACCCGTCAATACCTTCTTCAAGTTCAACAAAAACACCAAAATTAGTATAGTTTCTAACTAAACCTGTATGTTTAGAACCTACTGGATATTTAGTAGTTACATCTGTCCAAGGATCAGGATGCAATTGCTTCATACCTAAAGACATTTTACGTTCTTCACGGTCTAAAGTTAAAATTACAGCTTCTACTTCATCACCTACTTTTACAAAATCTTGAGCTGAACGTAAATGTGTTGACCATGACATTTCTGATACATGAATCAATCCTTCAACACCTTGATTTACTTCAATAAATGCTCCGTAATCCGCAATAATTGCTACTTTACCTTTAACTTTATCTCCAATTTTTAATTCTTGATCTAAAGATTCCCAAGGGTGTTTACTTAATTGTTTTAGCCCTAATTGAATTCTAGATTTATTATCATCAAAATCAAGAATTACAACATTTAATTTTTGGTCTAATTCAACCACTTCACTTGGGTGATTGATTCTACTCCAAGATAGATCAGTAATATGTACTAAACCATCAACACCACCTAAATCAACAAATACACCATAAGAAGTAATGTTTTTAACAACACCTTCTAGTACTTGTCCTT
>CAYRZY010000135.1:0-8754 GCA_964428855.1 uncultured Flavobacteriaceae bacterium | reverse complement strand
TGAGTGTTTTTACTGGCCCAGAAATCTATTATTCTTCTAATACTGGTTTTTACCTCCCTAAATCTTTAGTATTTGGTGCCTCCGCACAACTAGGCGTACAATATGATTTCACAGAAGATGCTTATGTTAAGCTATTTTACCTACACAATTTTACTACCAAAAATAATACTGACTTAGGTCTATTTAATAAAAAAAATGTGTTGAATTTTAAAGTTGGGTATAAGTTCTAGAGTTCATTTTACCAATTGCAGTTTACTTTAATAAGTAAAAATAATTTTTTTTATAAACACACCCCTAACCCCTCTCAAGAGGGGAATAGTAAATATCACTTCCTCCCAAAATCAGCAGGAATTTCACCCCAAGCTTTGGTTTCCCATTTTAAAATTGTTGTCGTGTAGGTATTTTCTTTGAGCCACTTTTCTGCTCTAAAAATCAAATTGAATAAGGCTTTATTTTCTTCAACTATCGGTAGGTTGGTTCGGCATTGTTTCTTTTTCACCCAACTCATTGCTGTTCTAGAATCAGAATAAATGGGTAATTTAATTTTATGCTGTTTTAAATAACCCAAACCATGAACCAATGCTAAAAACTCACCAATATTATTGGTTCCTTTTGCAAAAGGACCTTGAATAAATAATTGTTTTTTAGTAGCGGTGTCAACACCTTTGTATTCTAATTTACCAGGGTTACCACTACAGGCTGCATCTACAGAAATAGAAGGTACAATAGGTTTGCCAATACGTTTTAATTCTTCTTTAGAAAGCTTCACTTTTTTAGTGTCTTTCCCTATATAATCTTCATAATTGCCTTTGAATGCCTTTTCAGCATCTGTACGTGAAGCAAATGATTTGTATTGAGCACCCGTAAAATTAGCGACATGCTTTTTAGAGGTATTCCATGAAGTGAAAACACCTGTTTTATTTCCTTTCCAAATTACATAAAATTTCTTTTTAGCCATTTTCTAGGATTACTTTTTCAATTACTTTCGGAAAATTTTCTTGTTCTAATTTATGAATTTTTTCTGCAACAGTTTCAGGAGTGTCATTACTTGACAAATCTACTTTTTTTTGAAAAATAATTGCTCCTTCGTCATAATTCTCGTTGACAAAGTGAATCGTAATACCTGTTTCCTTTTCTTGATTGTTAACAACAGCTCTATGAATGTGCATTCCGTACATTCCCTTACCTCCATAGTTGGGTAATAAAGCTGGATGAATATTTATAATTTTATCCGCGAAAGCGTTAATTATTTTTTTAGGTATTTTCCATAGAAATCCTGCAAGAACAATCAAATCGGCCTCTTCTTTCAAAAAATTCAATATACGGTCTGTATCAAAAAAATCACTTCTATCAAAAGATGAATGATTAACATTCAACTTATTAGCTCTTTCTAAAACTTTGGCATCTTTCTTGTTTGAAAGCACTCGTACAACAGTGGCAGCGTTATTATTTTGAAAATACTTCATAATATTCTCGGCATTAGTTCCAGAACCTGAAGCAAAAATTACAATACGGATCATAAATTTTCGTTGAATTGTTTTACAAAACAAAGAATTATTATTAACAATTAATGAGGAATACTATAAAAGTTAATTATTTTTTTTAAATTAGAGCTCAATATTTTTTGAGGATAAAGACTATTTTAAATTAAAGTTTTTTACTTTTGCCTCAAACTTAAATTAAAAAATTAAAAAAATTATGTCAGACATTGCATCAAGAGTAAAGGCTATTATCGTTGACAAACTAGGCGTTGACGAAAACGAAGTAACAAACGAAGCTAACTTTACGAACGATTTAGGAGCAGATTCATTAGATACTGTAGAATTAATCATGGAATTTGAAAAAGAATTTGATATTCAAATACCAGACGATCAAGCAGAAAACATCGGGACTGTTGGTCAAGCAATCAGCTATATAGAAGAAGCTAAAAAGTAATCTTAACAATACTTTTAAATATTATATACGAGCATCTCTATTTTTGAGTTGCTCGTATATTTATATACTAACAATCGAACTCTTATATACCTATGGAATTAAAACGAGTAGTTGTAACTGGACTTGGTGCTTTAACGCCAATTGGAAACACTGTTAACGAATATTGGGAAGCCTTACTTGCTGGTAAAAGCGGAGCGGCTCCAATAACTCATTTTGATGCTTCAAAATTTAAAACAAAATTTGCTTGTGAAGTTAAAAACTTCGATGCAGTTGCGTTTTTGGGTAGAAAAGAAGCTCGTAAAATGGATAAATTCACGCAGTATGCTATGGTTGCTGCTGATGAAGCTATTTTAGATTCTGGCCTAGACTTCGAAAAAGAAGATAGAGGTAGAATTGGTGTTATTTGGGGTGCTGGTATTGGTGGCTTAGAAACTTTTCAAAATGAAGTGTTGAATTTTGCTGCTGGTGATGGTACACCACGTTTTAATCCGTTTTTTATTCCTAAAATGATTGCAGATATGGCTCCTGGTCAAATTTCAATCAAACACGGACTTAGAGGTCCAAATTTCACAACAGTTTCTGCTTGTGCATCATCAGCCAATGCGTTGATAGACGCCATGAATTACATCCGTTTAGGACAAGCAGATGTTATAGTTTCTGGTGGTTCTGAAGCTGCTGTAACTATTGCTGGGATGGGTGGTTTTAATGCCATGCACGCTCTTTCAACAAGAAATGAAAGTCCTGAAACAGCGTCAAGACCTTTTGACAAAGAAAGAGATGGCTTTGTATTAGGTGAAGGTGCTGGATCTTTAATTATTGAAGAATATGAACATGCTAAAGCTAGAGGAGCAACCATTTATGCCGAATTACTTGGCGGTGGTTTGTCTGCAGATGCTCATCATGTTACCGCACCGCATCCTGAAGGTTTAGGAGCTATAAGTGTTATGAAAAATTGTTTACATAATGCTGGTGTAGCACCAAATGAAGTAGATGCCATAAATATGCATGGTACTTCTACTCCACTAGGAGACATTGCTGAATCTAAAGCCATCAAAGAAGTTTTTGGAGAGCATGCTTATTCAATCAATATCAATTCAACAAAATCTATGACTGGTCACCTCTTAGGTGCTGCCGGAGCTATTGAAGCCATCGCTTCAATTTTAGCCATGAAACATGGAATTGTACCACCTACCATTAATCATAGTGTTGATGATGATGGAATTGACCCAAAACTAAACTTCACTTTTAACAAACCACAAAAAAGAGATGTTAAAATTGCCATGAGTAATACTTTTGGTTTTGGAGGGCATAATGCTTGTGTATTATTTAGAAAAATAGAAGACTAAAATATCATATGGACTTTATTAGAAATATATTAAAATCTCGCTCTCAAAAAGACGAGATTTTTTTGACTTCTATTAAAAAAATTATTGGTTTAAGACCTAATTCACTAAAGTATTATAAAAAGGCATTTACCCATAGTTCAGTAAAAAAAAGAACCTCTTCTGGCAAGCAATTAAATTACGAACGGTTAGAGTTTTTAGGCGATGCCATACTCAGTTCTACCATTGCAATTTACTTATTTAATGAGATTCCTTTAGGTAATGAAGGTGATTTGACACAAATGCGTTCTAAAATAGTGAGTAGAGAACACCTAAATGAAATTGGGAAAGATTTATCACTAATTAACCATATTAAAAGTAATGTCCCAAAGAAAAATTTTGGCGATAATATTCATGGTAATATTTTTGAAGCCCTAGTTGGTGCTGTTTTTTTAGACAAAGGTCATTTCGCTTGCGAAAGGTTTATACACAAAATAGTTATTGAACCTTATGTTGATATTGAACGTTTAGAAGGTAAAATTACTAGTTATAAAAGTGTACTGATAGAATGGTGTCAGAAAGTTAAAAAACGTATCAGTTATGAAGTTTATGAAGATACTGGCAACGATATCCTTAAACATTTTAGCGTAAAACTTTCAATTGAAAATGAACAAGTTTCAAAAGGCAGAGCAACCTCTAAGAAAAAAGCAGAAGAAATTGCTTCAAAACGTGCTTATTATAAGCTTAAGGAAGTCATTGCTTTATAATTTTAATTTTATTATACATACTAGTTCAAGCACCCAACTTCAAATAACAACTCTATAACGTTTTCGAAGATATTCTCTTTTTTTACCAAAACAATGATTATTTTCGCGTAAATTTATACAGATATATGTCTAAAGTACTCTCACTAGATTATGAATTTGAGCATGATTATTTGCTCATAGCCATAAATAGTACTTTAGAAGATTATCGACTGGCTTACTCTTTAAATAAAAATTTAAATATCAATTTAAATAGTGACCCAAAAGGATTAGAATTTACTGACAAAGACTGTTCATTTATAGTATTTAATTACACCTGTAATCTTACTTTTAATTCATGGTCACTTTTAGCCAATAAGCATATTTTTACAGTTATAAATACTGATGAAAATTATTTATTTGAAGAAGATTCTAAAACAAGCTATTTAATTAACGAAAAAAAAGAAGTTGATTATTTCTTAAAAATTATTGGAGATTTTGACACTAATGCGTTACAATCACTAATCCAACATATAAAGAAAATAAAAGGAGTAATTACTTCTTATACCATCAACCCATTAACATTAAAATCTAAAGATTATTTAATATTCTAAATATATGCGAAATCGTAAAAAAACCAAAATAGTTGCCACATTAGGCCCAGCTTGTAATACCAAAGAAATTATTGAAGAAATGATGACTGCTGGGGTAAATGTATTTCGAGTAAATTTTTCTCATGCTGATAATGATAATGTTGCTGAAAAAATTAAAATTATTCGAGAAATAAACAAGAAAAGAGATTATAATGTTGCGATTTTGGCTGACTTACAAGGTCCAAAATTACGCGTTGGCATCATGGCTGAAAAAGTGAAATTAAAAATAGGAGACACTTTTACTTTTACAACAGAAGAATGTGAAGGCACCCAAGAAAAGGCTTTTATGACCTATCAAAGGTTTCCTCAAGATGTAAAAGCCGGAGAACATATTTTGGTAGATGATGGTAAACTACTTTTTGAAGTTGTTAGCACTGATGGTAAAACAGAAGTCATCACAAAAGTACTTAGAGGTGGTAAATTAAAATCTAAAAAAGGAGTAAACCTACCTAACACAGACATATCATTACCTGCATTAACTGAAAAAGATGTTAAAGATGCACTTTTTGCTATTAAAATGGAAGTAGATTGGATTGCTCTTTCTTTTGTTAGACATAAAGAAGATTTAATTAAACTACAGAACTTAATTAAAGAAAATTCTGAATATAGAATTCCTGTTATTGCTAAAATTGAAAAACCTGAAGCTGTTGATAATATTAGACAAATTACAGCTTATTGTGATGGATTGATGGTAGCTAGAGGTGATTTAGGTGTTGAAGTACCTATGGAACAAGTGCCTCTTATTCAAAAGAAATTAGTACTTCAAGCAAAACAAGCTAGAATTCCGGTAATTATTGCTACCCAAATGATGGAAACAATGATTACGAGTCAAGTACCAACTAGAGCAGAAGTAAATGATGTTGCCAATTCAATTATGGATGGTGCTGATGCTGTAATGCTTTCAGGTGAAACTTCTGTAGGTGAATTCCCAATTGAAGTAATTAAAAAAATACGTTTGATTATTGAAAGTGTTGAAGATTCTTCGCTTATTATAAATCCAGAATCTCACATTCAAAGTATCAATGATCGGTTTATTTCTAAAACTATATGCCACCAAGCAGCATTAATAACTCAAGAAATAGAAGCAACTGTAATTTCTACTTTAACGAATAGTGGTTATACCGCTTTTCAAATATCCTCTTGGAGACCTAAATCACATATTTTAGCTTTTTCTTCAAATAGAAGAATTTTAGCCATGTTAAATTTATTATGGGGCGTAAAGGCTCAATATTATGATAAAATGGTAAGTACTGATGATACTGTTGAAGATATCAATGCTATTGCTGTTAAAAAAGGATATGCTAAAAAAGGAGAGTTTGTAATTAACCTCACCTCTATGCCTGTTAAAGCTAAAGGAATGGTGAATACATTAAGGGTCTGTCAGATAGAATAAAAGCCCATCCCTAACCCTTCCCAAAGGGAAGGGAATCATTCTTTTTGAGATAAAAGAGTTTTTGTAGTGAGTTCGAGAGTAACAAAATTACTCATTTAACTATAACTTAATAACTAACGATTAATGAAAAAAATAATCTTAGGTGTACTAATTACATTAATTGTTTTATTTGGCTATAAGTATTTCCAAAATAAAAATGACGACAAAGCTATCTTGTACGAAAACTCAATGTTGATACAAGAACAAATTAAAAATGTTGGTAAATTAGTTGTAACCGAAGGTCATTTTAGTGAAGTTTTTAACTATAAAAATTCTAAAGAATTATTTAGCGATTTTTTTATAGCAGAAAAAAGAGCTTTAGTAGTTGTCAATGCTGATATTACTATTGCTTACGATTTAAGTAAGATTGAATATAATGTAGACGAAGCTACAAAAACACTTCAAATAGTTAGTATTCCTAAAGAAGAGATTTCTATTTATCCTGATATAGAGTACTACGATATCCAAGCTGATTATTTCAATCCATTTGAAGCGAATGACTACAATAAAATCAAAGAAACTGTAAAAAAGTCTTTATTAAAAAAGTTAGAAAATTCTTCGCTAAAAACGAATGCTAAATTTAGATTGCTAGACGAACTGTCTAAATTTTATATTTTAACCAATTCTTTAGGGTGGACTCTTCTCTATGAAGAAACACCTATTACAGATAAAAAAGTACTTTTTGAATTGGAACTGTAGAGGTCAGTAGATAGTTTCATAATTTACGTTGAATTTTATTTACACCCTTTCATTCCTAGACTTTTTTGAAGAAAACATACATAAATTCCACGCAAAGCTTGCAAAGAAAAAAACACCCTAAAAACGCTAAGAGAATTCAGCAATAAAAAAACACTCAATATAAATCTACATATTGGCTAGCAAGCTCAATCCGTCTTTAATCAAATGACCTATTTCTTTATTTTTAGCTAAATTTTTAAGATGATGAATCACCTCAGTTTTAAAGTTAGATTTTTCTTTATAAACCAGTTCTGCTATCTCTAATGGCAATAACCAATCGTTAGAAAATTCTGATTTTAATGTGTTAAAAACATCTTCTAAACTATCTATTTTTAAGTTATTGTTATCTCTAAACTGTCTAACTTCTTTGTACAAGCTATGTAATTGTTTGTTCTTTGAAGTATAGCTGATTTTATGTGTTTTCTCTTTGGGAGGATCAAAAGTCAAACCGAAATTTCCTGGATCAGCTACACCTGAATAAGCAGAAACAACCTCTTTGCCTACGGCCATATCATAAATACCCCATGCTGGTTTAAATAAAATTTCATCGTGATACGTTACGGTACAGTTCTTAAAAGAAATCAAAATAATTTTGCCTTGTAAATTTCTTTTCCCCGTAATAATCTCACCTTTTACTTGTACACCTCCTTCAAAATTTAAACTCACCGTTTTTCCTTCAAAAATTCCATAAGCATCTAAATCAGTCGGTGACATATCTTCAATAGAGAGATTAATTCCTTTTAACTTCCCTACTGCTGAACCAAACCCTTCAGAATGATATTCTTTACCATGACCAATCAATTCTTTATTTTTATAAGCCAATGCTGTGGCTCCTGTAGTTTGAATGTATGCTGTTTTTAAATTTCCATTATCAATGACTCTACTAAAAATACCTGAAATTTGAATACCTGTACTTAATTCAATAGTACCTAAATTTTCAGAATCAATCAATTGTTTCAGACCATTTAATCCGCCATTTCGCAAAGCCATGTTATTGGCAAATTCTTCTAACACATAGCTTAAATGTGCAAAATCTGGTGTTATAAATAATTGAGGTTGCGGTTTGGTAATGTCAAAACTTGCATCAGCAGCTACTATAGAATATGGTGTTTTTTTCACTTTATCACTCATACACCATTTACTTTCTCCTATAGAAGATAACAACCCTGCTCCGTATATTTTAGGATTCTCTAAAGTACCTATCAATCCATATTCAACGGTCCACCAATGTAAATTTCTGATTTTTGCCATCTCACTAAGTTCTGTCATAGTTGCTGAAACTTCAGCAACTCTTTCCTCCGCTTTAGCGATATTTTTTTTACTGATATTAGGGTTTTCCTTTAAAATGGATAAATGACGTATAGCCTCATACAATTCATAATCTTTTGAAGATGAAATTGCTTTGCTACCTATTTCGCCAAATCGTCGTAAATACTCAGCATATTCGGCATTTGCAATGATAGGAGCATGACCTGCGGCTTCGTGGATAATATCAGGAGCTGGCGTGTACTCTAGATGATCTATAGTTCTAATATCGGCAGCAATAACTAAGGTATTATATGCCTGAAACTCCATAAAAGCATTGGGCGGTATAAACCCATCAACTGAAACAGCTGACCAGCCTAATTCTTTTAGAATTCTATTCATGCCTTGCATTCTAGGAATTTCATCAATTGAAATTCCTGCTTTATCTAATCCGTTTAAATACGATTTATGTGCTACTTTAGATAAATAATTTACATTTTTACGCATCACATAACGCCAAACGGCTTGATTCTGAGCCGTATATTCATCGTAAGGCTGTTGTATCACAAAAGACCTTAAATGCTTAGGTAGCTTGGCAATTATTTTATTTGAATTAAAATCCATATCAAAAACTAATAAATTGGTTTGTAAAGTTACAGTATTTCAATTACCAATATTAAATTGAT
>CAYRZY010000134.1:0-8912 GCA_964428855.1 uncultured Flavobacteriaceae bacterium | reverse complement strand
GCTTGGGCAAATTCATTATTTGAAGATAATGCTGAGTTTGGTTTAGGTTTAAAATTAGCACTAAATGCGAAGCAAGCAAGAGCTCAAAAATTATTAAAAATACTAGAGCCTGAGCTTGGCAAAGAATTGGTAACAGCTATTTTAGACAATGAAGAACGTGACGAAACTACCAAAGCCTTGCAATTTGAGAATATTGAAAAAGTAACTACCATTCTTGAAAAATCTGAAGCGAAACATGCTAAAGAATTAATACAATTGTCTGATAACTTAGGTAGAAAACACCTTTGGGTATTCGGAGGTGACGGATGGGCATATGATATTGGTTATGGTGGATTAGACCATATACTATCTTCAGGAGAGAATATAAATGTATTGGTAATGGATACCGAAGTGTATTCTAATACTGGCGGACAAACCTCAAAAGCAACACCAATTGGTGCTAGTGCAAAATTCTCTATTGCGGGGAAAAAGACAGCTAAAAAAGATTTAGCCTTACAGGCGGTTTCTTATGGTAGTGTGTATGTAGCACAGGTTGCTGTTGGAGCAAAAGACATGCAGACCATTAAAGCTTTTAAGGAAGCTGTTGCTTATGATGGACCGTCGATTATTATTGCCTATTCACATTGTATAGAGCATGGATATGATATGGGTATGGGAGCTGAGCACCAACAAGTAGCTGTTGCAACAGGGTATTGGCCATTATTCCGTTTTAATCCTGAGAATCCGAAAGGCAAGAAATTCAAATTAGATTCTAAAGCACCTGTTGGGAATGTGTCCGACTTTATGTATAAAGAAGCACGTTTCGCACGTGTTAAAAAGATGGATGCGAAATTTGCAGCTCAATTATTAGAAAAAGCACAAGAAGGTGTAGATGATAAATGGGAACGTTTGCAGATTTTTAGTAATTTGTAAATTAGAGTTATTAAATTAAAATGCTGAGCTTTAATTATAAAGTTCAGCATTTTTTTGTGATATAAATCACAAAGAGATTTTTAACTCAAACCATAAAAAAGACCCATTTTAACCTTTTTTTAGCCAAATTCATCAGAAATAGCTTTTTAACTATTGCTAAATACAGGACTTTCGTAGTGTAAAAATAGATACATTATGATACGGATTATTCTTTTAATTATTCTCATTCTTTTAAAATTCACCTTTTCTTATTCTCAAAATAGTATTGAAGGCAGAATAAAGGATACTGAAAAATTGTCATTACCATTTGCAAACATTGTTTTGTATGAAAATGAAAAACCTGTAACGGGTGTGGTTAGTAATGATGAAGGGTTTTATATTTTCGATAATATAGCTGACGGAACCTATCTGATTGAAGTTTCGATGTTGGGTCTCAAAACTATAAAATCTGAATCATTTCAGTTGTCAGAGGATAATAACTCTAAAAAATTAGACTTTACTTTAGAAGAAGAATCTCAAACACTAAATGAAGTTGTTGTTAAAAGCAAACGCCCAGTAATTAAGCAAACTGCTGAAAAACTAGTCATCAATTTAGAAAATTCTGAGATGGTGAGTAATAATTTACAAGATGTAATGAAACGAATTCCTGGAGTTATTGTTACCAATAACGGAATAAGTTATGCTGGTCAAAGTGGTATCAGAATACTAATTAATGGGAAAACTACAGAATACATGGATATTGAAACCTTATTACGTGATTTTCCTGCAGATAATATTGCGAAAATAGAATTGATAGAACAACCAGGATCTGAGTTTGATGCTGAAGGCTCAGGGCCAATTATCAATATTATTTTAAAGAAAAATATAAAGTTAGGAACTCACGGAAATGTAAAGGCATGGGTTGGAGAAGATCAAGGCATTGAATATGGTACAAGTGCTTCTATTGCAAGCTATAAAAATAAACTAAATTGGCAAGCAAGTGCAGGCTATTCAGCACCAACATGGCGTGAAGATTTATTGATTACAAGAGAAGTGGCTAATACTACATATGATCAGGTTACTATTTCACCTTACGCCCCTAAAAACTTTAGAGTGAGTGCAGGTATTGATTATTATATCAATGATAAACATACTATAGGGTTAGGTTTAAGACGTCAAAACTCAATGTCAGATAGAATTTCGTCTGATAAAACATCAATAATTACCAATAATATTACCGATGTTTTGAATACTGAAAATCATTATGATAGAGATAGAGTTGTATATAATGTCAACCCTTATTATGAATTTGATACTAAAAAAAATAAGTTTACGGTAGATTTTAATTACGTTAATTATAATAATGAAAATGTAAACAATTTACTTAAAGTTGGTCAGAATACTATTGACTATGATAATCAGCGGTATTTTCAAGATGGTAGCTATGAAATTAAAACCTATAAAGGAGATTATAAACACACCTTTTCAGATGATATATCTTTAAGTTTAGGTACAAAATATGCACAAGTAAATACAGATAATGACTTGCGTTCATTTACACAAGATATCAATGGAACATTCAATTTTATTGCTAATGAAAGCAATCGTTTTTTGGTTGATGAATCTATAATTGCATTTTACTCTAAATTGAACTTAACCGTTGATAAATGGTCATTTTCTGGAGGATTACGTTTTGAAGATAGCAAAACAACAGGAACCTCTACAAGCGATAATAAAACAAAAGAAAGAAAAATTTCTAAACTTTTCCCAAGTGCATCTATTAGTAGAGAAATTACTAAGAGTATAGGTGTTGGTTTGTCGTACAGTTATCGTATAAGAAGACCTTCTTACAATTCGTTAAATTCATTTGTATATTACTACAACCCAATTGCATCCGAAAAAGGGAATCCGAATCTAAAACCAGCTTTTACCAATAGTTATCAATTTAATTTAACCTATGACGGACAACCTTTTTTTACGGTTGGATACAGAAGTACTAAAGACGCATTATTACAATTGATTACACAAGATGACACTACAGGAGAAATATCTCGCTCTATGGATAATTTAGATGAAAAGAAGAACTGGAATTTCAGACTGTTTGCTCCTCTTAGTTTTATAAAAGGAGTAGAAGGGTATACAGGATTCATTGTAGATTATAACCAATTATTGAAATCAGATGGGTTGGCAACAGCGTTAAATTTATCAAAATGGAGTTTAACTTGGTACACCAGTGCAGAGTACGAATTGCCTTGGAAAATAAATTCAGAGATTTCAGGATTCTACTCTACAGGACATCTTGAAGGACAAGTAGAAATGGAATGGTTAGCAGGGATGGATTTTGCCATAAGTAAAAAGTTTTTGGATGGTAAATTAAAAGCAAACTTAGGCATGCGGAATATTCTAAACCGTCAATATAACGGTAAGATTAGGTATGCAAATATTAATGCTGATATTTTAAGTAGAGAATCCAAACAAAATATATATTTACAATTGACCTATAGTTTTGGTTCTAAATTTGGTAAAAAGAAAGAGAACCTTAACTCTTCTCAAGATGAAGAAGATCGGATTAATGATAATAATTAGTTTAACCTTAAATACGTTTAATGAAACAAAAAACATACTCTTTTTTAATATTTATACTTATATCAGTTAACTCATTTGTTTTTGGACAAGAAACTACAACTTCTAATAACGCATTTAATTTAGAAATCGGTTTAAACAATACTTATGTTAAGGATGTTAATTTTTCGCCTTTAAATTACTTAGGGAACTCTTTTGATGTCAAATTTGGTTATATTCGAAAAACAAAAAAATCAAACCTATTTTTTTCTTCACTTAATTTCAATTCAGGAGTTTTAAAAACGAACGCGTCAGGTTTATTTAATTCAAATAGAGCTTTAGGGAGCATCAAAATAGGTTATCTAAAAAACATTAAAAAAGCAACTTCTAAAACTAATTTTTATGTAGGTAGTCAATACAAGACTTACTTAAGTATGCTGTTTTATGAAGGAACAGATTCTTTTTCATTTTTTGGTTTACATAGTATTGATGTTATTGGAAGTTTAGATTACAAGTATAATAATAAGCATAGTGTAAATGCTTCTGTTGGTCTGCCAATTATTGGATTATTGGTTAGACCACCATACTCTGGAATTGACAAATTCCTTGCAGAAAATGAAAATAATTATTTCAAAATTATCACCAATGGAAAATTCACTTCATTAAATGATTTTTTCGGTTTAGATTTCGGACTATCTTATAAATACAAGTTAAATAAAAAATGGAATTTATTAGTCAGTAATAATTTCCATTATTATAAAACAAAATGGAACGACATTAATAAAAATATAGATAATAGTATTACTGTTGGGACACAATTTAATTTTTAAGCAATGATAAAAAAGGCAACAATTCTATTAACAATTCTAATTACATTCATTTCGTGTGAAAAAATATTTTTAGGAGAAGATGAAGTCAATAATCCTGAAAATAATTTTGAATTATTTTGGAATGACTTTGATAAACACTATGGATTGTTTGAAGCCCGAAATTGGGATTGGGATAATGTTTATAGTCAATATCGACCGCAAGTTAATTCATCTACTACTGATGATGAATTATGGAATATTTTTAAAGAAATGATAACTTCTTTAGATGATAGTCATACAGGAATTTCAAAAAACCCTGATAATGATAATTTGTTTTTTTTGTCTGGCTCTGAAGGAAATGAAATTGTGGAGCAAGAGTTTAGTATAGAACTACTAAAATCAAAATATTTAGAAGATGTTGTACACTTTGATGGAAATGAAAATGAACCTGAAGATGATGGCTTTTTTTATGGAAAAATAAAAGACAAAAACATTGGATATATTTATTTACAAAATATAGATTTAAGCGGAAGTGCTGATGTGTTTGACGACATTCTGAATCAGATTGGCTCATATGATGCTATAATATTTGACATTCGAAATAATGAAGGAGGAGATGATATTTATGCAGAAGAAATTGCAGGAAGATTTGCAGATGATGAGCATTTTATTTACACTGTTCAAGAACGGAATGGTCAAAACCATAGTGATTTCACAGAAAAGAAAAAATATTTTTCAAAACCAACTGGAGCCAATAATTACAGTAAACCAGTCATATTGTTGACTGACCAAATTACTGTTAGTGCCGCAGATATTTTTACGTTACATATGAAATCATTTCCAAAAGTTACTCAAATTGGTAGTACTACTGCTGGTGATTATTCAGATATAGGTATGCTTAGGTTTCTGCCAAATGGATGGGTATATCATTATTCAATTATGATGTATTTATTACCAAATGGAGAAAGTTTAGATGGAATTGGTAGTATCCCAGATGTGTATATAAAAAACACAATAACTAATATACAAAATGAAGATGATAAAGTAGTAGAAAGAGGAATTCAATATTTGTTTGATGAATATGGAATAGAATAAAAACGACTTAGAACAATGTGTAAAAATAATAGCGGTTTTAGTGCTTAATTCAAAGTTAGTACCTTTGAACAAAGGGTAGTGACAAATTGAAAATAAACACCTAGAAACCCGCTAATCTTTTTATGCCAACCGAAATGAATACAAAATTTAACAAATCTGATTACATATTACTTATAGTATATTTTGTGGTTGCAACAGCTATGAATGCCTATGCTTATTATCTTGAAGATTCAAATATTATTGAATATTTGATTGATTTTCCTTCACAAATAATAAGTGCATTGTTGTTGATATATCTATTTATGTATTGGCTAATTCCTACTTATATTGTCAACCAAAAAAAATATTTTCATTTTGTTTTTTTCGGACTTTTAATCCTATTTGTTATAGGGATTGTAGACCATACTTTATGGTTTTGGTCAGGAAACAATGATTGGAACAAATACCCTACAGGTCTCTCTTTTTTTTTAGAAGGAACTTCTACTAGTGCAAATAATATGAGTTTGCCTTTTGGGTTATTATTAACCAAAAAATTCTATGAAAGTCAAACTCAAATTATTGACATTCAAAAACAACAAAAAGAAAATGAGTTAAAGTTGCTACGCTCACAATTAGACCCTCATTTTTTGTTTAATAATTTAAATACACTTGATGCACTAATTGATAGTAATCCTGAAAAAGCAAAGGAATATATTAATAGATTGTCTTTAATTTATCGTTATCTAATTCAAACAAAAGATGCAGAAGTAATGGAGCTGTCAGAAGAACTCAATTTGGCTGAGAATTATCTTTTTTTGATAAAAATTCGTTTTGGAAATGATTATGATTTTAAAATTACTAAAAACACAGGGCTATCAGAAAAATTTATCCCTACAGGGGCAGTTCAAGCCTTATTAGAAAATGTAGTAAAACATAATAAAGCACAGAATAATACTAAAATCATGACTTCTATTGAAGTAAATGATGATTGGTTAATTGTAACCAATACAAAATCTAAACTGGCATCAACACAAGAATCTTTTGGTACAGGCTTAGAAAATTTAAAAGCACGTTATCAATTATTATCAGACAGGAATATAGAAATAAAAGAGAATTCATTAGATTATAAAATTTCAATTCCCATTATTAAATTGAGCCAAGAAGCATAGTTTATGAAGTGAGTATGTTAGTCCAGAAGTATCGGAATGACAGTTAAAAAACAACGATAAGTACATGAAAATATTAATTTTAGAAGATGAAATTCCTGCTTACCAAAAGCTCATTATAAATTTAAATAATTATTTTAAAATTGATGAAATAGCTCACAATTGGGCACGTTCTAATGCTGAAGGTTTATTATTTTTGAAAGAGAACACGTATGATTTTATTTTATCTGATGTTCAGTTACTAGACGGTGTTTCATTTGACCTTTTCAATCAAATAGAAATCAATTGTCCTATTATTTTTTGTTCTGCACATGACGAATATTTATTTCAAGCTTTTAATACTAACGGTATTGCTTATGTCTTAAAACCTTATACACAAGAGGATTTTAAAAAAGCCTTAGACAAGTACCAATCCTTTTTTAAACAAGATAATTACACCATAGATAATGACATATTGGGTGCTTTAAAACTGGCTTTAAAAGAAGAACAGACCAATTATAAAAAGCGGTTTGTTATTAAAAAAGCAAAAGGAATTCATTTGTTACAAGTTGCAGATATTAGTATTGTTGAAGCATCAGGAGATTTCTGTATTGTAATTTGTTATAACGGAAAAAGACATACTATTTCACAAAATATAGGTGCTATAATAGAGCAGTTGTCGCCAAAAAAATTCTATAAAATTAACAGAAGTCAAATAGTTCATGTTGACTTTATAAAAAATATTGAAGGTCATTTTAAAAACAGATTACTCATTACGATGCAAGGTGTAAAAGAAAAAGTAATGACAAGCTCTTCTACAACTTCTGATTTTAGAAAATGGTTAGAATAGATACTCTAAATCTTAAAAATTTTGATAATCTGGGGGAGGTCATAAAAAACAAAGTGGATTCTTTTTTCTCTTCTAGTCATTCAACTTCAACACTGCCATAAATGCTTCTTGTGGAATGTCTACATTCCCAACTTGACGCATTCGTTTCTTTCCTTTTTTTTGTTTTTCTAACAGTTTACGTTTACGCGAGATGTCACCACCATAACATTTAGCAGTAACGTCTTTTCGTAAAGCTTTTATGGTTTCACGAGAAATAATTTTCGCTCCAATTGCTGCCTGAATAGGAATGTCAAATTGTTGTCGTGGAATTAATTGCCTTAACTTTTCACACATTTTTTTACCAATGCCATAAGCATTATCGGCATGCAATAAAGCTGAAAGTGCATCAACAGGTTGTGCATTGAGTAAAATATCTACTTTTACTAATTTTGATTCACGCATCCCGATAGGTGAGTAGTCAAAAGAAGCATATCCTTTAGATACCGTTTTTAAACGGTCGTAAAAATCAAAAACAATTTCTGCCAAAGGCATATCGAAAGTCAATTCTACTCTTTCGGTTGTTAAATAGGTTTGATTTGTAATTTCACCTCTTTTTTCAATGCATAAACTCATTACATTACCTACAAAATCAGATTTTGTGATGATAGATGCTTTTATGTAAGGCTCTTCAACTCTATTTAGTTTTGAAGGTTCGGGTAAATCAGAAGGATTATTAACTAATAAAATAGTATCAGGATTTTTATTGGTAAATGCATGATAAGACACATTAGGAACCGTGGTAATAACTGTCATATCAAATTCACGCTCTAGACGTTCTTGGATAATTTCTAAATGTAGCATTCCTAAGAATCCACATCGAAATCCGAAACCTAGAGCTGCAGAACTTTCAGGTTGAAACACCAAAGAGGCATCATTGAGTTGTAATTTTTCCATAGAATTACGGAGCTCTTCATAATCATCGTTTACTACAGGATAGATGCCTGCAAAAACCATAGGTTTTACATCTTCAAAACCATCAACAGCATTGGTTGTAGGGTTCTTTGCGTCTGTAATAGTATCGCCAACTTTTATTTCTTTTGCTTCTTTAATTCCTGTAATTAAATAGCCAACATCACCAGCAGTGATTTCTTTTTTAGGAACTTGGTTTAGTTTTAATGTGCCTACTTCATCTGCATAATAATCCTTATCAGTAGCTATAAATTTAATATGTTGTCCTTTTTTTATAGAGCCATTGAGTACTCTAAAATATGTTTCTACACCACGATACGAATTGTAAACAGAATCAAATATTAGAGCCTGTAAGGGTTCGTTTACATCTCCTGTAGGAGCAGGAACACGTTCAATAATGGCTTTTAAAATAGTGCCAACACCAAAGCCAGTTTTACCACTGGCATGAATGACTTCTTCAGGATTACAGCCTAATAAATCAACAATATCATCAGTAACTTCTTCAGGATTTGCACTAGGTAAATCTACTTTATTCAGAACAGGAATAATTTCTAAATCATTTTCTAATGCCAAATACAAATTTGAAATGGTTTGTGCTTGAATACTTTGTGCAGCATCAACTATCAATAAAGC
>CAYRZY010000133.1:4510-8939 GCA_964428855.1 uncultured Flavobacteriaceae bacterium | reverse complement strand
CTCCAACAACTATAGATAGTTTGATGAGAAAAAAAAAGAATTGTTTAGTTTTGTAATGCAATGAATTGTACTTTAGTGCAAAGTAATGAAAATTATTTATTGAATATAGTGTAGGCTCTAAATTATAGAGAATAAAGGTCTTAATAAATTGAAAACAGAAAGAATCATATTAGGGATCGATCCTGGTACAACCATAATGGGTTTCGGCTTGATAAAAGTTGTTAATAAAGAAATGCAGTTTATGCAATTAAATGAATTGCAATTGAAAAAGTATAGCGATCATTATGTAAAATTGAAGCTTATTTTTGAGCGTACTATTGAATTGATTGAGAATTACCATCCTGATGAAATTGCTATTGAAGCTCCGTTTTTTGGTAAGAACGTACAGAGTATGTTAAAGTTGGGTAGGGCACAAGGTGTGGCCATGGCAGCGGGTTTGTCGAGAGAAATACCCATTACAGAATATTCTCCTAAAAAAATTAAAATGGCAATTACAGGCAACGGAAATGCCAGTAAAGAACAAGTTGCTAAAATGCTACAAAGCACATTAGGATTAAAAGAATTACCTAAAAATTTAGATTCTACCGATGGTTTGGCAGCTGCAGTTTGTCATTTTTACAATTCAGGAAGAATAACAGTAGGTAAAAGCTATAGCGGATGGGGAGCTTTTGTAAAACAGAATGAAAAGAGGGTGAAGCCCCCTAACCCCCAAAGGGGGAATAAATAGGTTTTGAAAAAGTCTACTAGAATAAATACGATAAATCCCTCCCCTTCGGGGAGGTTAGGAGGGGAAGGAGCTGCCATTTACATCCACATCCCTTTCTGTAAACAAGCATGTTATTATTGTGATTTTCATTTTTCGACAACCTTGAATCGGAAAGATGATATGATTCAAGCTTTGGTAAAAGAATTACAACTTCGAAAAGATGAACTCAAAAACAAAACTGTAGAAACCATTTATTTTGGAGGCGGAACTCCCAGTTTATTGATAATTGACGAGATTCAATTGCTGATTGACACCATAACTAATAATTATACCGTTGTTGAGTTTCCTGAAATTACGTTAGAGGCAAATCCTGATGACTTAACATCTTCTAAAATTTCTGAATTGGCAAATTCGCCTATCAACCGATTAAGTATTGGTATTCAATCCTTTTTTGATGAAGATTTACAAGTCATGAATCGTGCTCACAATTCTAAAGAGGCAAAAAATTGTTTATTAGAAGCCATTCAACATTTTGATAATATTACGGTCGATTTAATTTATGGCATTCCGAATATGACATCTGAACGTTGGTTGCAAAACCTACAACTAGTTTTTGGTTTTGGAATCAATCACATTTCTAGTTATGCCTTAACGGTTGAGCCTAAAACCGCTTTAGCAACATTTATCCGACAAGGAAAATATCCAAATGTATCAGAAGAATTGGCATTAGAGCATTTTAATATGTTGGTAGCTGAAACCAAAAAACAAGGCTTTGTACATTATGAAACTTCAAATTTCGGTAAGCCAGACTATTTTTCAAAGCACAATACGTCTTATTGGTTTGGCAAACCTTATTTAGGTGTTGGGCCTTCGGCACACTCCTTTAACGGTATAGAGAGAAGTTGGAATGTCTCAAATAATATCAAGTACTTAAAGGCCCTTCAAAACGGAGAAATTCCTCAAGAAATAGAAGTATTATCTAAAAATGATTGTTTTAATGAACTAGTAATGACTGGGCTGAGAACTATTTGGGGAGTGCCTTTAGATAAGGTAGAGCAGGATTTCGGAATTGAGTATAAAAAGCAGTTACTTAAAAATTCAGAAAAATTCATAGACCAAGGTTTGCTAGAAATTACAATTTCTAGTGATAGTATAGAAAAGTTAAAAACGACAGAAAAAGGAAAATTTTTAGTTGACGGATTAGCAAGTGAGTTGTTTGTAATTTAATTATATTTGTAATATGCTTACAACAATTCAATACGGATCACAGAAATTAAAAATAAATCTATCAGATCCTTTAGATATTTCAATACCATTACTCTTAACACGTGATAATGTAGGTGCCCTTGCTTGGAATCAAAAAAGTCCACGATTAAAAAAAATGAGGAGTGTTAAAAAAAAGCATTCCTCCAATTTTAACTCCATTTATTTTAAACCACATGCTCATGGTACACATACAGAATGTGTTGGGCATATAACAAAAGAGTTTATTTCAATAAATAAAACCTTAAAGCAGTTTTTCTTTTTGGCAGAGGTTATTACTGTAGCTCCAGAAAAATTAGAGAAAGACTTTGTAATTTCTAAAAAGCAAATTCAATTTTTGTTAGGAAATAAGAAAAGAGAAGCTATCGTTATAAGAACAATACCAAACACCAATGAGAAATTATCTAAGAATTATTCAAAGACGAATCCGCCTTATTTACTTGAAGAAGCTGTCCTTTATTTAAAGGAAAAAGGAATTGAACATTTATTGATTGATTTGCCTTCGATTGATAAAGAGAAAGATGGAGGAAAGCTATTGTCACACAATGCATTTTGGAATACCAAAGGTAAAATAAGATTCAATGCTACAATCACTGAATTGATTTTTGTACCAAATAAAATTAAGGATGGTAAGTATTTTTTGAATTTGCAAATTGCACCTTTTGAAAATAATGCAAGCCCGAGTAAACCTATGTTGTATGAAGTCTTAAACTAATAAAAATGATTGAAATCTCTACAGATAAGGATAAATTAGATGTTGAAGTGATACATTATTTTTTATCAAATTCTTATTGGGGAAAAGGCAGAACAAAGGAAGAAGTAAAGGTTACGATAGAGAATTCATTAAATTTTGGAGTGTATTTACACGGACAACAAATAGGTTATGCCAGAATAACAACTGACTATGTCGTTTTTGCATATTTGATGGATGTATTTATCCTGCCAAAGTATAGAAGGAAAGGATATTCAAAAAAATTGTTAAAAGCAATTATTGATTTTCCTGAACTTAGTAATGTAAAAGCGTGGTTGTTAATGACTAAAGATGCACACGGTTTGTACACGCAATTTGGATTCGCAGAATTAAAGCATCCTGAAAAGGTGCTAGAAAGAATTATAGAAAGATGAACATAGAAGAATTTAGAGAGTATTGTTTGAGTAAAAAAGGTGTAACAGAAAGCTTTCCTTTTGATGAAAAAACGTTGGTTTTTAAAGTGTTGAAAAAAATGTTTGCTTTAACAGGATTAGAGCGTCAGCCACCAGCAGCCAATTTGAAATGTGATCCAGAACGAGCTATAGAACTAAGAGAGGAATATGATGGCATTATTTTACCTGCTTTTCATATGAGTAAAAAACATTGGAATACAGTCGTTTTTGACCTTAGATTACCCAAAGAAAAATTACTTGAACTCATAGATCATTCCTATGATTTAGTGGTAGAAAAATTACCAAAAAAATTGAGAGAAACACTATAAAAAAAGTTGCAGTTGGCAGTTGGCAGTCAAATTTCGTAAACTTGCACTATCAATCTGATAAATCAAAACAAATAATATTTAACTAAAGATATGAGTGTATTAAAATCATTAGAAGAAAGAAGTAGTTCAACATGTGAATTGTGTACAGCAACTGAAAACTTAGGTGTGTATAAAATTCCACCTTCATTAAATGAAACTGTAGACAATTCATTATTGATTTGTGCTACCTGTTTAGAGCAAATTGAAGATGCTGATAAAGTAGATGTAAACCACTGGCGTTGTTTGAATGATAGTATGTGGAGCGAGCATCAAGCCGTTCAAATTATGGCTTGGAGAATGTTGAATAGATTGCGTTCAGAAGGATGGCCTCAAGATTTATTAGACATGATGTATCTTGAAGGCGAAGCTTTGACATTGGCAAAAGCAACTGGAGAAGATCAAGAAGAAGAAACTGCACTTGTACATAGAGATGTGAATGGTGTGGTGTTGAAAGCAGGAGATTCTGTGGTATTGATTAAAGATTTGAAAGTAAAAGGATCTAGTATGGTGGCAAAGCAAGGTACAGCCGTGAGAAGAATTTCACTAGACCATGATAATGAAGAATATATTGAAGGTAGAGTTGGGAGTCAGCAAATTGTTATTATTACAAAGTATGTGAAGAAGTTGTAAATTAATTTATAAAGAAAAATTCCTCCCCTTTTTTTAAGGAGAGGTGTCCAGTAGAGAATCACATAATTATTGTAAAGTTCAAGGACGGAGGGGGTGAGTTTCGTTAATTCCTATAAGGTTTCGTAGATAATTTTACAATAGGTTTGTCAGAATTATGTTCTTTAATATGAATATTAATATCCTTATTGTTTTTAGCTATATCAATAGCTTTATCTGAACTTATTTTTTTGCCATTATAATAGAAGTCCGCATCTTTTTTAGCCAACTCTATCATGTGATCTATTGGGTTTGGTGGTAAAGGCGGTGGTGGAGGTAAAGG
>CAYRZY010000133.1:0-4410 GCA_964428855.1 uncultured Flavobacteriaceae bacterium | reverse complement strand
GGCGGAATGGCTGGTACTAGTTGAAGTCCGTCATGAACCAGTTCTACATTTATTTCTTTTCCATTTTCATCAATATAAGTATAAAATGTTTTTGAAATAGCCATTTGTGGACTTTCATCTTTTTTTGCAACGGGTATTGGTGCTGGTGGAGGAGGGAAATTAGGAAAAGGCTCATTATTATTTTTCTGATTATGAGTCATCAAATCATAAAGATACTTGATGCGTTTCATGTCCTTCATCTTAATTACCATTTTATCTTTTGATTGCGAATTGTAGTGTTTTGCCAATGCATTGTATTCTGAAATTTGCTCTGGTGTAGCTTTTTGTTGAGCATTGAGACTTCTGTAACGTATTCCAGATTTTGTAATTTCTTGTTCAATATCAATGATAAATCCCATTTTAATAGACCCGTGTGCTTCAATAGTAGCTTTTACTTTTGATAATTGTTCAGGATTGTCTTTTACAATTTTCTTAATTTCAGTAGCTAATGTTTTTATGGTAACTGATTTGTCTCTATTTAGTAATATTTTTTTATCCTTACTCACTTGAATAAGTATATTTTTAGCAGTAACAGATTCTTTTTGAATCATAACTTTATTACTAAAACTATAGATTAAGATTGATAATAGCGGTAAAAGCACAAGGCTTTTCAACCAAATTTCTTTTTTTGATGTTTTTGTTTTCATAACGGTAAAACGTTTTTTTATGGATGAATAATTAATTGCATTGGCTAATTGAGGTTGGGTTGAGTTTGAAGAAAAGGCTAATAATATTTCTTGATAGGCTGTGAGAGAAACACCTTTATTTAATACCGCTCTATCTGCTAAAAATTCATGATTTAATTTGATGGATTTTTTTAAATAATAGAAAAGTGGATTGAACCAAAAAATTACATATAACACCTCAATAAACAAAACATCTAAACTGTGTTTTTCTTGAGCATGGGTTTGTTCATGCCAAAGCACTTCTTTAGGAATCAGATTAGTCTCGTATTTAGCTTTGTTTAAGAATAGATAATTAAAAAAGGTATGTGGTGCAATTAAGTTTTGTAATAATACATGCGTAAAATTTTGAACCTTTTGTTTTGGGTTTTGACGAATCTTCTTAAGAATATGAAATAAGTTAATGAGAAATTTTATGCCAAATATCAATACACCTAATCCATAGATAGTCCACAGTATAAATGGAATGTAATTTGTAGAATTGGGTATAATTACTTCATTAATTTCTGTTGGAGTATAAGCTATTGCATTTGAAACTTTGGCTGTTATATATGTAGTGAAAGTAATAAACGGAATACCAAAGGATACTATAATTGATCCTAATAAGTATATCCTTTTAAAAGTATGTATATTTTCTTTTTCTAAGAAAAGTTTATAGAAAAGGTAAAAGGAAGCAAGACAAATACTAGATTTTATGATGTAGAGTATCATGGTTATTTCTCTTTTATTTGTTGATCAATTATTTTTTTTAAATCTTCTAATTCATCTTTAGTTAAGTTAGTTTCTTGCGTAAAGAAGGAAGCAAATTGTGAAGCAGAATCGTTAAAAAAGTTCTTAATCAATCCGTTTACTTGCTTAGAAAAGTAATCTTTCTTTCTAACTAACGGATAATACTCTCTTGAATTTCCATATAATTTATAAGCAACAAAACCTTTTTCAGTCATTCGTTTTATCAGTGTAGCTACAGTTGTGGTTGCAGGTTTGGGCTCTGGATATGCTTTTAACAAATCTCTCATAAAAGCTTTTTCAAGTTCCCATAAATAAGACATCAATTGTTCTTCTGTTTTTGATAACTGCATTGTTCTACATTTTTAGAATTAACTCTACAAATGTAGAACAATATTTTAATATTCCAAATTTTTATTAAAAATAAATGATTAAGTTAGCTCTGTAATTTAAAAAAATGAGCAAGAGTATTGTAGTTGTTGGCGGTGGTATTATAGGTTTGTGTACTGCTTATTACCTTCATAAGGAGGGTTGTAAAGTAACAGTTATAGATCAGTCAACCATTACTGATGGAGCTTCTTTTGTCAATGCAGGTTTTATCTCGCCCAGCCATATAATACCTTTAGCTGCACCTGGAATGATTACTACTGGATTGAAAATGATGTTCAATTCTAGTAGTCCTTTTTATATAAAACCTCGTTTCAATACCGAATTTTTAAAATGGTCTTTGGCTTTTAAAAGATCATCTACTAAGGAAAATGTAGAAAAAGCTATCCCAATAATTAAGGATATTAACTTATTAAGTAAAGAATTATTTACAGATTTTTATAATGATACTGCTTTTAATTTTCACCTAGAAAATAAAGGCTTATTGATGGTTTATAAAACAGATAAGGCTGGAGAGAAAGAAAGTAAAGTTGCAAAGAGAGCCATTGAAGAAGGTTTAGAGGTGGAATTTCTTTCCTTGGCTGCTGTAAAAAAGTTAGAACCAAATGTAGCGTTGAATATTAAAGGAGCTATACATTACAAATGCGATGCTCATACCACTCCGAATGGGTTTATGAAAGAGCTTTACGGATATTTAAAGAATAAAGGTGTTACTTTTTTTACCAACGAAAAAGTGATTGATTTAGAAATTTTATCTGATAAAGTTTCAAAAGTTAAAACTGATAAAAGAGAAGTTGAAGCTGATGAAGTTGTTATTGCTGCTGGAAGTTGGAGTCCGCTACTTGCCAAAAAATTAGGAATACAGTTGTTGGTTCAGGCCGGTAAAGGATATGCCATTAATGTAGGTAGAGAGATTGGTATTTCTATGCCTGCCATTTTAATGGAAGCAAAAGTAGCTGTTACACCCATGAATGGTTTTACACGTTTTGCTGGCACCATGGAAATTGCAGGAATCAATCATACCATTTATCCAAAAAGAGTAAAAGTGATTGCCAATGCGGTTCAAGATTATTACAACGAGTTACAAATTAAAGAATCTGAAGTTAATGACGCTACTTGCGGATTAAGACCCGTCTCACCAGATGGCTTACCTTATATTGGGAGGCTGTCAAAACTAAAAAATGTTACGATTGCTACAGGGCATGCTATGATGGGTTGGAGCTTGGGTCCAGCTACTGGTAAACTAGTTTCAGAGATTATTACTGACCAAAAAATTTCAATGAATATTTCACCTTTTTATCCTGAAAGACAATTCTGAGATTAACTTTAGATTTCCTTTAGATTCATAATGTATGTTTGTATTACAGTACAATTAACAATTGTATTTTTAAGGTTATATAATTAAAGCTATAATTTTTTATTATTAATTGCAATAAAAAAGAAAACTTGAAGTTATACTATAACCTTCCCCTTGCTACTAGAAAAAGAATATTTTTATTTCACTTATAATTAAGCACTTAGCTTATTTTATCAGGGAATAGTTCATTTTAATGAGGACTTTTAATAAGTTAATTGTTCTTTAATAAACCACATAAAAGTATAGGGTATGGAGAATACATTTGAAATCGGAGAAATAGTAGTTTGTGTAGATGCAAGAAGAAATTGGTATAAACTAGGAGGTCTTAAAAAAAATGAAATGTATACTGTAGTAGGGTTTAACCCTTATGATAATGGTTTAATTCTAAAAGAGGTGAAAAGCCCTGGTAGTGGTTATAACGCATTTGCTGCTGAGAGATTTAGAAAAGTTGATTATAATTTTTCTGAAAACGTTTTAGAAGAATTACAACCTCAAGCAGTACCACAAATTGGTTCTGAATTACAAACTCAAAATTTTATCAATTCGAATTTGAATTAATAAAACAACTTCTTATTAATGTAGATTATAAATTCTTATAATCTGATATATTTAAAATACAACCCCTTTCTTTAAGAATTTCGTATCTAATATTTGAATTTAATTTAATTTCAATAATTTTGAAGGTATAATGTTCTTTAATATTGTTTTTTTTGAAAAAAAAGCTTACTTTTCCAGTGGGAAAATTAAATAACTAACTATGTTTAAAATAGGTGAAACTGTTATTTGTATTGATGCAAGACGCAGATGGTACAAATTAGACGGACTCAAAATCAATGAAATGTATACCATTTCAGGGTTTAATCCATACGATGACGGATTGATACTTAGAGAAATTAAAAGTCCAAGAAGTGGTTGTAAAGCATACGCTGCTGATAGATTTAGAAAAGTAGATTATGCCTTTGCTGATAGAATCATATCTGATTTACAACCTAAGTCACTACCCAAACGCAAAATAAAATTCAATTTTAAAAGAAGAAGATTTCAACGTTAATTTAGCTTGATTTTTTGTTAAAACTAATATTTTTCATTCCTTCATTAAATACTTATGCTGATTGGTAAAATCACTATTGTATAATAAACCCAATAATTTCATTTTTCTTTTTCGGCTTATTGGTCAAAAATAGTTGGTAAAAACCTTGCTATCCTTTATAAATAAAG
>CAYRZY010000132.1:7800-8973 GCA_964428855.1 uncultured Flavobacteriaceae bacterium | reverse complement strand
CATAACTCACCAAACTGTGTCCATACTTTTTTCTTTAATTCTAGGTCTTCAGTAACCGATTCACTTACCAAATCAGCATCTAAAGCTGCTAATTTTGCATTGGTTGTGAATACTAAGTTTTCTAATGCTTTTTCGCTTGCTTCTTCTGTAATTGTTCCTGCTTTAATAAGCATTTTTATCAAATTCGCTTGAATTTTTTTAGCAGGTTCAAAAGCTTCTTCTTTAATGTCGTAAACAATAACTTTATAGCCGTTTAAAGCACTTGCTAATGCAATACGCAAACCCAACGTTCCGCTACCTATAATTAATATGTTTTTGATGTCTTTTAGTGTTTTCATAGTTTTTGTTTTGATGTCATTTAGAACTTAAAAGAATCTCTTCAAATCTATTATTAGATTCCTCGTCGTTCGTTCCTCACTCTGTCGGAATGACATATTATTATCTAAAATTATTTATCCTATTATATTTTATTGCATTTTCCACATTTTGACCACAGGCTTTCACTAAGTGAATTAATATCGCAAAACGCTTGTCTTTGGTAACTCCTTTTTTGTAACGAGCATAAATTTGCTGCATAATAACACCCAATTTAAAACATCCGAAAACATAATAAAACAGCATATCATCAATCGCTATATTTCTTAATTCTGCATATTTTTCAATAAACTCTTGTCTTGTTAAATTTCCTTCTGCCCAAGTAATATTAAATTGCTCTAAGCCAGAAGATTCTCCTTTTTCTATCCAATAAGACAGGCATGTTCCTAAATCCATTAATGGGTCGCCAACAGTTGACATTTCCCAATCTAAAACGGCTTTTATTTCTAGTGAGTCAGCATCCAACACTAAATTATCATACTTGTAATCATTGTGAATAAATGATGTTGTCGTTTTTGAAGGTATATTACTTTGCATCCATTCCATTGCCAAATTCATTGATGAAATTTCATCAGTCTCTGCTTTTACATAGCGTTTTGACCAACCTTCTACTTGACGTTGCACGTATCCTTCAGGTTTACCGAGAGAAATCAAATTTGACTTTTCTAATTCTAGCGTATGTAAATCGACTAAATTTTCAATAATTTGAGTGGATAATTTTTTGAAATTCTTGGGTGTTAAATCTAATCCTTTAGGAATTTTATTTCGTAAAATAATTCCTTTAACACGTTCCATAAT
>CAYRZY010000132.1:5235-7700 GCA_964428855.1 uncultured Flavobacteriaceae bacterium | reverse complement strand
TGTCTATAGGTTTATTCATTTATTTTTTAATATCTAAACCATAATTTTTAAGAATTTTTCCTGCCAAAGCAGTTTTATGTACCTCATCTGGGCCGTCATAAATTCTAGCACCACGTTCATGTCTGTACCAAAACGAAAGGATAATATCATCAGTAATTCCTAAAGCTCCATGTACTTGAATAGCTCTATCTAACACATTCATCAGCACATTTGCTACATAAAATTTAATGGTAGAAATTTCCATTCTAGCTTCTTTTGCCCCAACATCATCAATCTTTTTAGCGGTATGCAACACCATATATCTAGAAGCATTTATTTCGGCTCTACTTTCGGCAATCCAATTTTGAATGGTTTGTTTGTGTCCTAACTTCACTCCTTTGCTTAACTGTCTGGTTGCCGCTCTTTTACACATCAAATCAAAAGCACGCTCACAAATACCAATCCAACGCATACAATGGTGAATTCTACCTGGTCCTAAACGCTGTTGTGCCAATTTAAAACCTTCTCCTTCATTACCAATCAAGTTTTTTATAGGTACTTTACAATCTTTATATTCAATTTCTGCATGACTAAAATAACCGTTATTTTCTTCACCCATAATTGAGATATTTCTAGTCAAATGAAAGCCTTTAGTAGTTGTCGGAACAATAATCATACTTGCTTTTTGATACGGGCTTACAGCTTCAGGGTTTGTATTTGCCATCACAATAGCAAAATCTGCACCATCAGCAGCGGTTGTAAACCATTTATGACCGTTAATGATATAATTATCACCTTCCCTTACAGCAGTTGTCCCCATCAATACAGGATTTGAACCTGCAAATTCAGGTTCTGTCATAGAAAAGCAACTGTGTGTTTCTCCTTTTATTAAAGGCTCTAAAAAAGTCTGTTTAATATGGTCTGAAGCATTGCCTAACAACAATTCTTGATTACCAATATCTGGTGCATTACAATTGAAACAATAATGTCCATAAGGGGAAGTCCCTAAGAGTTCACTTATTTGTCCGAATTCAACTAAACTAAAGCCTAAACCACCATGACTTTCACTCAAATGCGTATTCCACAATCCTTTTTCTTTTACAATTTCTCGAATCTTATCCAACTCATCAGCTACTTCATTAAAGGGTAAATTCAAATAATGGCTTTCTAAAGGATAAATATGTTCTTCTAAAATAGTTTTAATTTTAGGTAAAACTTGTTCTAATTTTTCAGTAGAGAAAATGGACATATCTTTATTTTTTATATATAATTATGTCTCAAAGATAGTGAAAACTATTCGTATATATTTCAACACCACCACCTATAGTCTTAGAACAAACTCATACTTTTACTTTTGTTTGTTTTTGCCACGAATACACGAATACTATTGTTAAATGTAAAAAATAATAATTTTCACGAATAAAAAATCCTATAGGATTTTTGAGATTAGTATAAATTCTTTGTTTTTCTTAGTATAGGGAATTAAAATTAGTGTATTCGTGGCTTTTATTAAAAAGCATAAATCTGCTCTGCCCTAAACTCCGCTCAAGAAGACGCTCTATTAAGTAACGTCAGCCTTTCTGATGAGTTTGGCTAAAACTTTAGGAAAGAAGCGTTTTACATATACCGCCAACACTTCTAATTTGCCACCAATAACAATTTCTTGTTTTTTTCTAGCCACTGCTTTTAGCATTTTTTTAGCAAAATATTCTGGTGAGAGTCCGCTGGCTGTGCTTTTATCCATTGTATTTTGTCGAGAGCCATCCCCAGTAAGGGCATTTATAGAAACATCAGTATTTACAAAACCTGGGCAAACTAATGTAACTGCAATATTATCGTCATAAATTTCAGCACGTAAACTATCAAAAAAACCATGTAACGCATGTTTTGATGCTGCATAAGATGTTCGCAATGGCGTTCCTATTTTCCCGACAACACTAGTAATGACCACAAAATGTCCACTTTTTTTTGAAACAAAGTGTGGTAATAACGTTTTCGTTAATGCAATTGTACCAAAATAGTTGGTATCGAAAATACGCTTATCAACAGCTATCGTTGTGTCTTTGGCTAGAGAACGTTGGCTAATTCCTCCGTTATTAATTAATAGATCTATACCGTTAAAAAGTGAAATAGCCTCTTGTGTCAATTGCTTAAAATTATGATAATCGTTTAAATCAACTTTTAGTAATTTCACCTTGTCAGGATAAGCACATAAACGTTTTACTTCTTCTAGTTTTTCTAGATTACGAGATGAAAGGATAAGGTTTGCTTCTTGCTTAGAAAAAGCGATAGCTATAGCTTTACCAATGCCAGATGAAGCACCAGTTATCCAAATTACATTATTTTTAAAACTCATGATGAATGATTTATCTCAAAATTACATAAATTATTGTTCTAAAAATACCTTAATTTTGGTTCTCATTTGATTTTGGTTTGATTCTTGTAAAAGTTTAATGTAGGTCTAAAATAAAAAACATGTATAAAAA
>CAYRZY010000132.1:0-5135 GCA_964428855.1 uncultured Flavobacteriaceae bacterium | reverse complement strand
AAAGATAAAATCACGAAACTTTACCAAGAACAATATGCAAATTTGAAAAAAGCACAAGAAGGTTTTGAATTAGAATCAACAGATAAAATAGCTTCTCATTTTATCAAAGCTAATGCAAGATATACTACTCAAAAACCGATTGAAAAGCCTCAAGATTATCTAAACAGTGTCAAGACTCATTTCTTTGATTTTGTAGATTTTAATGATACTATTCTTTTGAATTCTACTTTTATAAATGATAAAATAATAGATTATATATTTTACCTCAACAGCTCTGAAGATACTGAAATCAATACCAAATTACAAAAAGAAGCCATTAGTACAGTCATTACCAAAATTGGAGATAACCACAGTTTTGCTAAAGACCTTGAAGAAAGTTTACTCTATAATTTTACACAGCAGCAGAATGTACCTATGGCAAAATATATATTAGAAAATCATTACAAT
The DNA here is from genome assembly GCA_964428855.1 of uncultured Flavobacteriaceae bacterium. Classification (GTDB taxonomy): domain Bacteria; phylum Bacteroidota; class Bacteroidia; order Flavobacteriales; family Flavobacteriaceae; genus Aureibaculum. Next base: position 4,688 of record CAYRZY010000132.1, on the reverse strand, counting down.
AAACTACCTATTTCACTTCAGGATATTGCTTTTAAAAAAGATATGAAAGCACAGCTAAAAACGGTAATTGGAAATAAAGCCCCTAATATTTTATGGACAGATAATGGTGTTTCAAATGATTTATATAGTTTAACAAATGCTGAGTATTATGTTGTTGTTTTTTGGAGTTCATCATGCGGTCATTGTTTGAAAGAAATGCCTATTTTATATGATTTCTTAAAAGACAATACCAAAACCAAAGTTATAGCTGTTGGTCTAGAAAAAGAGGAAACTAAGTCAGATTGGGAAACTTTAATTGTAGATTATAAAGAATTCATTCATGTTTATGGAGCCAATAAATGGAAAAATAAATTTGCTCGTGAATATGGTGTCAATAGTACTCCTTCATTTTTTGTTTTAGATGCCAATAAAAAGATTATAGCAAAACCTGATGATGTTGCTGAATTGAAAGTGTTTTTTGAGAACAAATAATTTCTTGAAACTAATCTAGCTGACTTTGACCTTTAATAACAGAAATTATGTGTTTTGCCTCACCCGTAATCGCTAAATGCGAATACGACCTCTCCAAAGGAGAGGTGAAGCGGAAACCTTGAGGCTTAGCCTCAAGGTGTTATTTGTTTTCAAAAACACTAAACATATCATTCTAAATATCAGTATTTTAAAAAATATTTTCGATTTTTTTTATTTCCTTAGGGGGAATTATTGAAACATAATTGTTTAATAATCGAAGCCACGTTACAAACAACGCTTCAATCGAAAAAAGGGAAAATTGCTATGAAAAACCCCGAAACATTGAAACCTAAATTTCTATAGAAAAAGAAGAAATTTAAAACGTAAAAAACAGTTCTCCTTTCTCCCCAGATTAAGGAATAAAAAAGAAAAAGAATTAGTTTAAGTTGATAGTTTAGTTAGAGAAAATTGCCCGCTGTCCCGAAGTATCGGGAGTGGGCTTTTTTGTTTTTATTTCGAGGAAAATCTCAGAAAACCTGCCTACCACCAACTACATTGCACATACAAATAAAAAACGCGTAAAGCTCCCCTCTTCGGATGAAGAGGGGAATGAATTCGCTCATTTCTAAAAATTTAAGTGTTAAAAAAAGCATATTGAGCGAAGAAAGGGGAGATTGATACTATCAATCTTAAAAAAATAAAAAAATGACCCTGTTTGCGACAGGTAATTATGGCTTAATTCTCAATCCCTCCGTCCAAGCCAAAAAGCGTGGCCACCTCCCTTTATCTAAAGGGAGGAGCTAAAAATGATAAAAAGCATCTTCAATATGTTCAATTTCAAATTTGTTATTTTCATGTACAATGGCAATAATATCAAATCTTACATTCACATCTAAATCTTTAGAAATAACATAGTGGTCGGTTGCCATTACCAGTAATTTTATCTTTTTTTGATTCACAAAATCTTGTGGCAAACCAAAATCTCTAGAAGAACGTGTCTTGACTTCAACCACTGCAAGAATATCTTCTTTTTGAGCAATAATATCAACTTCAGCTTTTAGGTATCGATAATTTTTATCAAGAATTGTATATCCTTTTTTTATCAAGAAATTAATGGCTAGCTCTTCTCCTTTTTTACCTAATTCATTATGCTCTGCCATAAAATTTACTAATTATTTTATACACGATTAGTAGAGTGCTTTCTTGTCACAAAAACATTCTTCCTTTTGAATTATATTTACACTAATTCCCTTCCCTTTGGATTCACGAGATTAAAGCATTGCTTTTATCAAAGTTACCGAGCGTAGCTCAAGCTAGGGATGGGATTTTCCAAACTTAACAACCGTCTTCTTTTTCGTTACTTTTAGTATAATTTCTTTCCCTAATAATAAGGTTCTATTGTCTCTAATATGACCCGCAGGAAAATCAAAACTTACTGGGAAATCATATTCCTTTACTGCATCTAAAATAATTTCTTCATAGGTCATTCCAAAATCTGTAGAATTAGGTTTAATACTAGAAAAAGCACCGATAATTAAACCTTTACAATTTTCAAAATAGCCTGCTCTTTTTAAACTAATCATCATTCTATCAATATGATATAAAGCCTCACCTACTTCTTCTAAAAATAAAATTTTACCCTGCATATCAATCTGAGTTTTTGAACCCAACATACTATACACAATAGATAAATTACCCCCAACTACTTGACCAACTGCTTCGCCATCTTTGTTGTAATCTGAAGTAGCTACTCTATAGGTGATTTTTTTACCGAATAATGCTTTTTTGAATGATTTTCTTGCCTTTTTTTGCTCTTTGTTTTTAGGTTTGTAGGTTATTGGCATAATTGCATGCATCGTTTGTATTCCTAAATTATTAATTTCATTATGTAAAACAGTTACATCTGAAAAACCAATTATCCATTTCGGATTTTGTTTGAACTTACTAAAATCAATAGCATCAATAATCCGTACGGTTCCATAACCTCCTCTAGCACACCAAATTGCTTTGATATTATCATCATCTAATGCAGTTTGAAAATCAGACAATCGCTCTTTATCTGTCCCAGCAAAGTGAAAGTTTTGTGTGAATACATGTTTACCTAGCTTGGTGTTTAATCCCCAATCATGTAGTAATTCTACAGCTTGTTGAACAGCTGTGGTGTCTTTCATGATTCCTGCTGGAGCCAAAATCACAACCGTATCACCTTTCTGTAAATTTGGAGGAGCAATTAAATTTTGAGCAGACACATTGCTACTAAATAGTAATAAGGCTACGATAAAAAACGGATAGAAAATACACTTCATAAGATATTACTTTTTGTAAAAATACATTTTTAGACTAGGTTTTCTTACTTTTGTGCTTAGAAATTTTTTACATGAACACACCCAAAAGATATACCATTACTGCGGCATTGCCATATACTAACGGACCTGTACATATTGGTCATTTGGCTGGCGTTTATGTGCCAGCCGATATTTACGCCCGTTTTCAACGTTTAAAAGGTAATGATGTTGCCTATATTTCAGGTTCTGATGAACACGGAGTTCCTATTACAATAAAGGCAAAAAAAGAGGGCATTACACCTCAACAAGTAGTAGATAAATACCACGGTATCATCAAAAAATCTTTTGAAGAGTTTGGAATTTCTTTTGACAATTACTCTCGTACATCAGCGAAGGTACATCATGACACCGCTTCAGGTTTTTTTAAAAAACTTTATGAAGATGGTAAATTTATTGAAGAAACCAATCAACAATTGTACGATGCTGAAGCTAATCAGTTTTTAGCCGATAGGTTTGTTGTAGGTACTTGTCCGAAATGTGGCAATGAAGAAAGTTATGGCGATCAATGTGAGAATTGTGGTACGAGCCATAATGCAACCGATTTGATAAATCCGAAATCTGCCATTACTGGAAATGTTCCAACGTTAAAAGAAACTAAGCATTGGTATTTGCCTTTAGATCAATACCAAGAATGGCTTAAAGAATGGATTGTAGAAGGTCATAAAAATGATTGGAAACCAAATGTATTGGGTCAAGTAAAATCTTGGACTGATGACGGTTTACGACCTAGAGCAATCACACGTGATTTAGATTGGGGAATTCCTGTGCCTGTAAAAGGCGGCGAAGGCAAGGTTTTGTATGTTTGGTTTGATGCTCCTATTGGTTATATTTCATCAACCAAAGAGTGGGCAAAACGAAAAGGAATAGCATGGGAACCTTATTGGAAAGATAAAGACACTAAATTGGTTCATTTTATAGGGAAAGACAATATTGTTTTTCACTGTATCATTTTCCCAAGTATTTTAAAAGCTGAAGGCAGTTATATTCTACCTGAAAATGTGCCTGCAAATGAGTTTTTGAACTTAGAAGGAAATAAAATTTCTACATCTAAAAATTGGGCGGTTTGGTTGCATGAATATTTAGAAGATTTTCCTGATAAACAGGATGTTTTACGTTATGCCTTAACCGCAAACGCACCAGAAACAAAGGATAACGATTTTACTTGGAAAGACTTTCAAGCTAGAAACAACAATGAATTGGTTGCTATATTTGGAAACTTTATCAATCGTGTATTGGTGTTAACTCATAAATATTATGATGGTCAGGTGCCACCTGCTGGGGTTTTATCAGATAAAGATGAAGACACTTTAGCAATGCTAAAAAAGTATCCTCAAATTATCTCAAAATCTATAGAAAGATATCGATTTAGAGAAGCTTTAATGGAATTGATGAATTTGGCTCGTTTAGGAAATAAATACTTAGCAGATGAAGAGCCTTGGAAACAAATAAAAACGGATCCTGAGCGTGTAAAAACTATTATGAACATCGCCTTGCAAATAGCAACAGGTCTATCCGTTTTATGTGAACCATTTTTACCATTTACATCAAAAAAGTTAAAATCAATCTTGAATGTCAGTTCGAGTGATTTTTCAGAGAAAAAAAGTATCGAGAACTCTTGGAATGATGTATCCACTAAAAACGCACTATTACCAACTGGTCATCAAATAGGCAAAGCAGAATTGTTATTTGCTAAAATTGAAGACGATGAAATTCAAAAGCAATTAGATAAACTGCAAGCTTCTAAAAAAGCAAATGAATTAGCTAATAAAGTAACAGAACCTCAAAAAGAGACTATAGAATTTGACGATTTTACCAAATTAGACATGAGAATTGGTACAATTTTAGAAGCTATAAAAGTGCCTAAAACCAAAAAATTATTGCAATTAAAAGTTG
>CAYRZY010000131.1:2638-8996 GCA_964428855.1 uncultured Flavobacteriaceae bacterium | reverse complement strand
TTGAAGAATGTCCAACGCCAAAAGCATCATATTCACTTTCACTTCTTTTGGGGAAACCTGAGAGTCCACCCAGTTGTCTATTGGTATGAAAAATCTCTTTTCTTTCGGTTAAAATTTTATGTCCGTAAGCCTGATGACCCACATCCCAAACCAATAAATCATTAGGCGTATCAAAAACATAATGTAAGGCTATGGTTAACTCAACAACACCTAAACTTGCTCCTAAATGTCCTTCTTTGGTGGCTACAATATCAATAATAAACTGCCGTAACTCTTTTGCGAGTTGCGGCAATTGTTCTGACTTCAGTTTTCGTAAGTCTTTGGGGTTATATATAGTATCTAACAGCTGAGATGACATGTTGCAAATGTACGAGTTGAAATTGACATGAATATATTAAATATGAAATTGTATTTTTACAAAAAATAGTTTATGCTAGACCCATTCGACGACACTTATTTTATGAGAAAAGCTTTGCAAGAAGCAGAAACAGCCTATGATAAAGATGAAGTGCCTATTGGTGCTGTAATTGTTATCAATAATCAAATCATTGCAAGGGCACATAATTTAACAGAAAGACTGAATGATGTTACCGCTCATGCCGAAATGCAAGCTTTTACAGCTGCAGCAGACTTCTTAGGAGGAAAGTATTTAAAAGATTGTACCTTATATGTTACGTTAGAACCTTGTCAAATGTGTGCAGGAGCAAGTTATTGGACTCAAATAGGAAAAATAGTATACGGAGCTAGTGATCCTCAAAGAGGATTTAAACATTATAACACTCAATTACACCCTAAAACAAAAGTTGTTGGTGGAGTTTTAGAAGAGGAATGTAGTGAATTAGTGAAACGTTTTTTTATTCAGAAACGGAATTTGAATTAAAAGTACACCCCTAAAGTCCCCTCAAGGGGACAATACTATTATTCATGATTTTTAAAAATAGAAAAACGCTTTCTGTGATAATTCTAAGAAGGTGAGTTGAAACAAATGTCCCCTTGAGGGGACTTTAGGGGTGTAGTAATTAAAATAAAATGGCGAGTTTAAGAACTCATCATAGCGGCTTTGATTTCCTTTACAATTTCAATATGATCTAGTCCGAAGTCTTTCCAAGCCAAACCTCTTTCTTTCATATCTATATGTTTTACGATAGTGCCAAAATCTACACGTTTACCGTCAATGGTTGGGTAACCAATAACATAAATGCTATCCGCTAGCTCTACAGCTAATTCTATATCATGCGTAGAATATATAATAGTATTAAATTCATGAGAAGCACTCATTAAACTAAAGGCATTTTTTACATCTTGAATATTACCTACATCCAGCCCTGAAAAAGGTTCATCCAACACTACATAATGACCTGAACATAAAATTTGTTCGATAATGGCTGTTCGCTGTCTTTGACCACCAGAGAGTTCACTAGGATATTGGTCTTTTACTTTTTCTAGCCCCCACTCAGCCAAATAGCTTTTAATTTTAGCTGATTTTTCTTCTTTAGAAAGTTTTTTCTTTCGAAGAGCAAATTCGAATGCTTGAGAAACGGTTTTATTTCTAAACAAGGTGTATTTCTGATCAACAAAACCAACATCACCTTCGTGTACTTGTTTTGCATCATTTTCAGATCCTGATTCTGTATCAGCAATTAAAACCTTGCCAGTAGTTGGTTTTACCAAACCTGTAAGTGCTCTGAATAAAGTTGATTTACCCCGACCTGATCGTCCAACAAATGCTATGACTTGTCCCGTAACTTTATCTTCACGAATCACATCTTTTTCAACAAAGTTGACATCTTTTAACACCACTTTGTCGCCATAAGCAACACTTAGGTTTTCAACATACAATAAGGTATTTTCAGCACTATAGCTCATAATCTAAATTTTTGAATATCTGAAAAATGCTTTTCTCAAGTAACTCAATATAAAATCAATTGACAAGCCAACAAAAAGAATTACAATTTGTAGGGCAATGATTCTACCATGATTCATGAATTTATCAGAATTTTTAATTAAAAACCCTAAGCCTCCAGCTGCAACAAGAATAGATTCAACAGTTACTAGCATCATCCAAACAATGGCTAAATTTTGTCTTATTACTTCAATTACATGGTCAATTCTACCTTTAATTACCACTTCCCAAAGGACTTCCCAACGGTTACATTGTAAAGAACGGGCATGATCAAATTCTTCTTGAGGTATGGCACTTACCATACTTAATAAAGACGTTGTAAGATAGGTACTCATAAAAACTACCAATACCCAAACTTGCATCACTCTGGCATCACTTATCATAATTGCCAAGTAAAAAGTTATCCCCGTTAAGGGTAAATATCTAAGTTTACTAAGTGTGTTTGCTATAGGTTTTATTAATGGGATGGTTGATAAATAGGAGAAAATTAGTGAAATAATTATGGCAATAAGTATTGCTTTCAGGCATAAAAATAATGAACTAGCAATATGAACTACCAAGCCTTCATTATAAAGTTCTGTAAAGCCTGTTAAAACTTGTTGAGGTGTAGGAAACAAATGTGTGTCTCCTATCATACTTGATACTACCCAAAAGCCTACAATAAGAAGTATCCAAAAAAGAACAATAAACCATCGTGTGTTTTTATTTACGATTTCAAATGGTGTAAATATTTTTTTCAAAATTTTGAATATTTAGTTTTATAGATTTATAATAATAAGGCATCTGTAAAACTACAGATGCCTTATATCATTATTATTTTAATAAAGTAATCACTACACGTCTATTTTTTGCTTTACCAGCATAGGTTTTATTATCTGCAATAGGCTCATCTTCACCTTTACCAATAACGGTTTGAAAACGCTTTTGTGGAACACCTCTTTTTCTTAAGAAATTAACTACAGCCTGTGCTCTTCTTTGAGATAAATCATAATTAGACTCGGAAGAACCTGCATTATCAGTATGTCCTTCAAGTTGTAGCTTCGTATCTTCAGCTTGAATAAGTAAGTTATATATAGACTCTAGTGTACCAGAAGATGACGCAGAAATATTTGCACTGCCTGTATCAAAACTAACATTCCACTCACCAGAAGCCATTACTTCTTTAGCCGTTTCAGTATAATCTGCTTTATAGGCAGAACCAGAATCGATATCATTGATATTTTTAACAAAATATAGATTTACAGCTTCATCATAAGGTACAATTCCTCCTTTTACAGATTCATTAAAGCCAAAAGGATTCAATTCTGTTAAGTAAGATGAAACTTGATTGTATACTGCTTTATACCTGTTGGTACCATCAGAGATACCGTAGTACTGCATTACATCAGCATAATTGAAAACTCTTGAGCCTCCCATATTATATTCAATGCCATTTTTACTTCCTTTTTGACCTTTAAACATATCATACCAATATTTTGGAGTTTCCATGTCATAGGTTGTTGCTACAGCTTCAGATGCTCTTACTCTCCATTCATCATACTGTTTCATTTGGTCAGATGCTGTCAATGCTGATTTTAAGATATTACTAACAATTTCTGGATGTTTTACAGACCATTCTTTAACGGCAATAATTGTAGTTGCCATTTGGTTGTTAAACTCTTTTGTTGAAATAATATCTGTAAAGCCACTTAATTGGTCAAATACCATTTTATCACCTGGTGTCCAAGTTGCACAACCATCAATTTTTTTGTTGATTGTTTTACCTGTCAGTTTTCCATTCTTCACTATTTTTAACGGAACTGTCCAACCAGTTTTTTGAGATTTAATCAATTCTTCAGCAGATTTGATATAATCATCATCTTGAGAAGGGTAGAAGTTTACAGCTTCAGGATCATAAGTATTTACATCAGGATTTACTTTTAATCCGTTAGCAAAGGCATAATTCAATGCAGTTACCCAGTCACCATCACCTAATACAGTTGAAATTAAAGCACCTTTCATGCTCTTTGGGTCTACTTTCCAACTTGGTGGGCCAATCAATTTATCTTCTCCATAACTTATACCAACAGCACCTATTACTTGTACATGATATTTATCTTTTCCGAATTTATCATTCAATGCTTGTTGCATTGTACTGATATAAAAAGGAGCACCATCACCCATCATAATAATAGCAAATGCACTTTTATCAGCATCAGGAAATTCTTCACCTCTATCAAATTCTTCAATAAATTTCATTTGCATATTACGCAATTCAGAAAGCCAGTCTTGACGAATAATTTCTAAATTAACACCGTTTTTCTCCATTAATGAACCTTTGGTAGTTTTTGGACCACCATTAGAAACAATAATACCAGATTGTGCATTCCATGCATAAGCGGCTATTTTCACTAAAGGTTTATTTTTAACTTCGCTAGAAAGCTTCGTTGAAGGCAACTCTAATTTATCAGAAGTAATGATATTATTAACTTCATTTTTATCAATATTAAGCTGGTCTAATTGCTTAGCTTCACCTACTCTAAGGCCAGGTGCAAAATAATAGACAGCACCCAAGATGCCTCCTAAAATTACAATTACGATTAGTAATTCTGATAATGTAGTTAGTTTTTTTGTTCTTAAAATTTTTCCCATTTTAAATTTTTATTTTTCGGATTTATGACTAGTCAAACATATTACCAAATCCGCCACTTTCCTGCTTGTCTTCTGCAGTAAGTTTATAATTCGGATTTGTGTATTTTTTAGAATCAGGAATAAAATCTTTTCCTGTTTTTATTTTATCTGCAAGTGTATCTAATTGAGCATACAATTCATCACTATCAACATCATACTTAGAAGTAAGCATGTCAATATCAGATAAATTTTCTTGTGTTTTGGCAATATCAATAGCAATAGTTTCGGTGATAACATCTAAGGCATATTCAAGCTCCCAATCTTTAGTGAAATGCATGGCAGATTTTGCTCCATCAGTAGCAGCTCTTGCGGTCTTTGCAAAATCATATTCTTTTTTAAGCATCTTAATAGTGACTTCAAAATCAGATATTTTAATATCAATAGCCGTACCTGCTAAGGTTAACTTTCTATCTAACTTACCCATTACGGTAGCTCTACTACCATATTTTTGAATAAAGCTTTTACTCTGTTGTAGTTGATGAGCAATTCGTTGAGATTCTGACAGTTTTTTAGCTAAAATACTGTGCAATTCAACATATTCATCGGTATCTTTTCCTGCACTGCCCTTTTCATTGACAATCGCTTGCATTTTATCCTTAACTTTCTGAGCATGCTTTTGCAAGGCTACAACTCTATCTTGAAATTCTTTTGCTTCTTTTTCAGCCTTATAAGATTCGGCTTCCATATTATTTTTTAAGGCTTTAATTTTAGCCTTAGAATCTTTAAATATTTTTCTATTTTTCAACATTTTTATCTTTTGATCTTCCAATTCTCCAAAAGGATCATGTTTAATCAAAGATTTATGGATGTATCTAGTCAACCTTCTTAATGCTTTAAAAATTACAGGCAACATCATTACAAAAAACACCAAAAACACAGCAACTCCTGCAAGTGCAATAATTTGCCCTAAAGCTGTAAAAAGAGGCGGAAGTATATAAACCCATGCTCCATAACCCAACCCTGCAAATAATGCAATTTTCATCATTGCATTTAGTCCTTTTTCACCATTTCTCCAATTATTGGGGTTTAGTGAAATTTCTCCTTTTTCATCATCAAAATGCTTTAGAATAGGTAAGTCTAATATATGTTTTTTTGATTCTTTTAAATCCATTCGTTTTGTTTATAGGTTGTTTTTTATTCCGTCAACAACAGTAACGATAGTTTCTAATATTTTTGATTTGGCAGCATCATTAGCCATAATTTTTTGATCTATATCTGAAAGATCAGTAGAACTATTGTCTAAAGACTGCAACTGATTATTTTTAACACTAATTTGATTCTGAATTTCTAGTAGGTTTTTTTCCAACGCAGAAATTTCAGAGCTCAAGGTAGTCTTCTGTGTTTTTTGATTGCTTAGAATTTGATTCTTCTTCTTAGCACCCTGACTTTGATATTGCTTATGTACTTTTTCAATTTCTTTGATATAGAAATCAGCTTCTGATAAAAGGGTCTTTTTTGAAACCTTAGTATCTACACTTTTAGCCATTGTTAATGCCATCTTATAGATAGAGGGTTCGTTTGTACCCACAGCTTTTATAGCTTTAAAAAATTCATAAAAATCATATCCTGGCTGATTTAGAGAATTAAAACCAGACTCATACATTTCAATAATGCCACTTAGTGTGTCATTACTTATTGTAGTAGTTTTTGTTGTATGCTCTGGAAACTTAGAACTAGAACTCGTCTCAGGAAAAGAATTTGTAGCACTAGTATCTGGTACTGTTATTTCAGAAGTATTTCCATCATTTATAAAGAGACCTTTCCAATTAAATTTTTTCTTAGCCA
>CAYRZY010000131.1:0-2538 GCA_964428855.1 uncultured Flavobacteriaceae bacterium | reverse complement strand
GAAGTATTTCCATCATTTATAAAGAGACCTTTCCAATTAAATTTTTTCTTAGCCATTTGGTATTTAGGTTTGATTTACTATTTTTTATTTATGTGTAATAATTATTTGGTCAAACGTGACCATGCAACTTTTAAAATAAGTAACAATATAATAAAAGCGATAAACAATTGAGAGATACCACCAATAAATAAAACGCCAAAGTACGTTTTTTGTAAGACAAAAACAATAGAAAAAGCAATGCTTATCATAATTATTAGGCTTGAAAGCTTATCAAATCCAGGAATTTGACGCATCTTAACTTTTCTGTTTAGTATGATTAAGGTGATTACCATAGCAATGATTGGTACAAAATAGGTAACTACACTTACATTTAAAATATTGGTTCTTTGCATTAATAATGCATAAAGCATCAGTAATACAGCCAATACACCAGGGATGGTAACTGCATAAACTATGGCACTTAGCACATATTTTAACGATTTGATATTGTTTTGGTTGATTACCAATATTGTAAGTATAGAAAGTACTAATATACCCCCAAAGTAGCCTAAAGTAAAATTTTGGTTTTGACTAAACCAATCAATTAAATCTTGTATTGTCATCGTTTTGTAACGTGTTAAGGTTGTGTTTTATTGCAATTCGTTATTCATCGTGATTAAAAAGAATAATTTCTTTAACTGTTTTTAGTATTTCAGGAATATCATCTTCTATTAAAGTAATTAATAGTTCTTCTGTAATGGGTGTGATTGATACAATTCTGTTAGCTTGACGTTCAATTATTTTTTCAAATAAATTCCGCATGGTTCTAGCATTACCAAAACCTCTGTGTTGCTTTTTATGTAGCCTTTCTAAAATTTCCAACAGCTTTTCTTCGGCATCCTCAGTAAGATTGAAATCAGCTTTTTTTACATACAATTTAAAAATTTGCATCAAGCCATCAACATCAAAATGATCGTATTTAAAATAACGATTAAAACGTGATTGTAAACCAGGGTTTGATTGAATAAATAACTCCATTTCATCAGGATAACCAGCAACAACCACCACCAAATTTTCACGATGATCTTCCATACGTTTCAATAATATCTCTATAGCTTCACCTCCAAAATCATTAAGTCCGCCAGAAGTAAGTGAATAGGCTTCATCAATAAATAAAACGCCACCAATGGCTGATTTAATAATTTCATCAGCTTTTAAAGCGGTTTGCCCAACATAACCAGCAACCATACCCGCTCTGTCAGTTTCTATCAAATGTCCTTTTTCTAAATAACCTAAATGTTTATAAATTCTACCCAACATTCTAGCGACTGTGGTTTTTCCAGTTCCTGGAGGCCCCATAAAAACAGCATGTAGTGAATTATTAGTGGTTTTTAAACCCTTATCTTCTCGTATTTTTTGGACTTTTAAAAAGTTGGTAAGATCTTGAATGTTCTTTTTAACTTCTTTAAGACCAATAAGTTCATTGAGTTCAGACATGACAATTTCTAAAGTGTCATTTTCTGGCACTTCATTATATGATGCTTTTTTCACAACCACTTTAGGATTGTTAATCTTTTTAGAAACCATTTTTAATAAGACCTCTTCTTCTTTAGAAATTTTGTTGTCAGATTTTACAATCAAGGATGCTATTCGGTTTAAAAATGAAGAAATACTTAAGACCTTTTCACTATTTATTTTTAATAAAATGGAAGGAACTATAAACTCTTTTTTTAGCTCTTTAACAGGATTAAAAAAGGGAGTATTTCTAATGGTTGTTACATTCTCATCAAGTAAAGGAGATAAAAGCAACTCATTCATTTTTGCGATGGTAAAAGATTTGCTCAAGTCTTTACCTTGTAGCCTTTCATAAAGGTAGATTAATATAAATTTTGCCTTTACAGGGATGCTTGATAAATTACCATGAATAAGGGTCAAGCTATTGAAAAGGTTCACAATATCATGTAATAAAACATGTTCAGCTCTATAGCTAATTTCATGAGAACTACTATCTAGTACAGATTCAATAGCATCAGTAAATGTTGTGTCGGCATTTAAATTTTTACAGGTAAGAAATGCTTTTTCGCTTTCTTTTTTAAGGAGATCAATATATGCTGAGGAAATAGGTAAGGTAGTTGGCTGGGTTTCTTTTTTCATAGATTAATGGGTTACAACTATAAAACTGAAAAAATTACAGTTTAGTATTATCATCTATCTTAAACGGATTCTTACTTTTAGGATCAATAATGTATTTTTTATATTTTCCGTTTTTATAACGATAAAAAATAAACAAAGGCATTAAAACAAAGGCTAAAAAGAGAATATCAACTCCAAGGATTATTTCTGCTTTTGGATGATTGCTATTTTTTAAATACAGACCAGTTATCAATCCTCCAATAAAAATAAAAAATAAGATTTTTAAAAGAATCTTCATTTAAATTAAGATTTAATTTATGCGAAGCTACAAAATTTATATCTTTATCGGTATGAACAAAAAACAAATCATCAAAATTTCACTTTTTTTAACGATTTTATGCCTTTTTGGGTGTAATTCGACTCAAA
>CAYRZY010000130.1:3287-9063 GCA_964428855.1 uncultured Flavobacteriaceae bacterium | reverse complement strand
GGTGGAGCATTATTTGTGAAATCACATCCGAAATCTAAAAATTTATGGGTAGATAGAACTTTAAATCCTGATGCAAAACTAAACTCTGCTGTAGATGTTTTTGATACAAATACATTAGAGTTAAAGAAAACATTACCTGCTCCTGAAGGTGTTGATGGTAGAGCTGTACATTTTGAATATAACAAAGCCGGCGATGAAGTTTGGGTTTCATATTTTATGGGTACAAAGAGTGCTATAGTTATATACAATGACAAAACACTAGAAGTTAAAAAAATTATTCAAGGAGATTGGGTTGAAAATCCAACAGGAAAATTTAACGTTTACAATACCACACACGATATTTATTAATAACTAAACTAACTCAAATTTTTAATCAATCGGCAACTTTTTACTGCCGATTGATTATTATAAACTAAAATAATGAGGAAATTAATATTATCCTTTGGGATATTATTGTTTTGTTTTAACCAACTATCTGCTCAAGAACAAAATGTAGATACTACCAAAACAGAACAATTGGATGAAGTTGTGGTTACCGCACAATTTACACCAACAAGTGAAAAGAATGCTATTTATAAAGTTAAAATAATAGATACCAAAACAATAACAGCAAAGGCTGCAACAAATTTAACTGATTTGTTACGACAAGAATTACATATAGATTTTTCGTTCAATCCTGTTTTTGGAGCTGGTATTGAATTAAACGGTGTGTCTAAAGAGAATATAAAAATTCTCATTGACGGCGTACCTTTAATTGGAAGAGTTAATGGTGTGCTTAATCTAAATCAAATTAGCTTAGATAATATTGAAAGAATTGAAGTTATTGAAGGGCCTGTTTCTGTATTTTATGGTACAAATGCCATGGGAGGCACTATCAATTTGATTACTAAAAAAACACAGAAAAAAGTAGTCACAGGAGGTTTATCAGCATATTATGAGACTACAGAAGTAAAAGATATCAATGCTCATTTTGGGATTAAACTAGGAAAAAGCATCCTTAAATTTGGAGGTGGATATAACTATTTTAATGGCTTAAATACTGATAATGACAATACAAGATCCTTAAATTGGCCAAGCAAAAGACGGTTTAATAATAATTTTAAATTCATTCGAAACTTCGGCAATTTTAAACTAAACTATTCAAGCAATTATTCTGATGAACTTGTAAAAACTTTAGGTGAGGTAAAAAGAAAAAAAGCTACAGATGTTGATTATACCACCCGCAGATTTGACAATAGCGTTAACCTTCAGGGAAAATTGAAGAACAATCATTATCTAGATGTTACTGCATCCTATTTAAATTATGATAGGTTTGACACTTCATATAAATTTAATCCAACTACAAATTCAAGTACATTAATAGAGAATAACCCTAATGAAAACGGAAATTACTTTAATACCCTTTTTCTAAAAGGACAATACTCTAATAGCAATATTGATAATAAATTAAATTACCTTATTGGCTTAGAACACGAGTCTGACAAAGGAAAAGGAAATAGAATTTTAGATGAAAAGCAACGCATTCAAAATACTTCTGTTTTTTCTAGTATTAATTATAAGCTTACTGATAATTTTGAAATACAACCTGCATTAAGATATACTTATAACAGTGCTTTTAATAATTTATGGTCTCCTGCTTTGAATTTTAAATACCAAATTGATAATAATCATATTCTTAGATTTGCCTATGGAAAGGGATTTAGAGCTCCTAGTATTAAAGAACTTTATCTAGATTGGACACCTACTTTTGGACCTATTACGTATACTTTTTCTGGAAATAAAGATTTAAAATTAGAATCTTCACATAGTTTTAATTTTTACTACTCATACTCAAAAACATTTTCTACAAACAGCTTTATTTCGGTAGAACCATCCTTTAGTTATAATGAAATAAAAGACTTGATTGGTTTAAGTGAATTGATAAATTTTGAAAGACATTATATCAATTTGAATACTATGAAATCTCAAAATTATGGAGTACAAGTAAAATATAAACTCTTTGAAAGTATACAGTTTAATCTAGGCCTGTCCTATTTAGGAAGGTATCTTGAATATACCTCTACCTTCAATTCAGGTAACTTTATGTTTACACCTTCTATAAACACATCTTTTTTATATACCTACAAACCATTTGGAATAAACCTTAATGTTTTTTATAAATTTACTGGTAAAAGAGATGGGCATTATATTGAAAAAGAAAACGGTATAGCTATCCTAAAAAAAACTAGCAGAGAGGGTTTTAACAATTTAGACATCTCATTACAAAAATCATTTTACAAAAACAGAATAGCTCTTTCTATTGGAGCAAAAAATATTTTTGATGTTACTGACATCGAAAATGTAAATCAGATTGGAGTTGCCCATGAAAGAAATATTCAACTCTGGGGAAAATCCTATTTTATTAAAACAATATTTAATTTTTAATATAAATAATAGTAAACAAAATGAAGATTACAAAACAAAAAACAGTTGCAGAAATTGTAACTGAGAATATAAATTCTGCTCATACATTTAAAAAGCATGGTATAGATTTTTGCTGTGGAGGCGGTATTACTATTGAAAAAGCTTGTGCAAAAAACAATGTAGATTATACGCAATTAGAAAAAGATCTAGAAGTAATTAACGCTACAGTTTCTAAAGCACATAATTATGATAATTGGGATTTATCCTTCTTAATAGACCATATTGTAAACGTACACCACACTTATGTAGAAGAAGGTGTTTCTATACTACTACAGTATGCTGCTAAAGTAGCCAATGTTCATGGGGCAAATTTCAACGAAGTTATAGAAATAAATAATTTGTTTATTGAAGTCGCTAATGAACTAACTACACATATGAAAAAAGAAGAATTGATTCTTTTTCCATATATCAAACAATTGGTTAAAGCTGAAAAAGAGAATACAGCTCCTACTCCACCACATTTTGGAACAGTAAACAATCCGATACAAATGATGGAAGAAGAACATGAAAACGCAGGTGATATTTTTAAAACTATCGCAAAGCTCAGTAATAATTACACACCTCCTGAAGGAGCCTGTAATACATTCAAAGCATTATATGCAAAATTAGACGAGTTTGAACAAGACCTACATCAACATATACATTTAGAGAATAATATATTATTTCCTAAAGCCATTCAATTAGAAAACAAGCTATAAACAATAAATATTTACATTATGAAAAATCTATTTATAACAACCGTATTAATTACTTTATTCATAACTACTTTAACCGCACAACAATTTGATTTGTCTGCTGAAGTAAGGCCTCGTTATGAAAACAAACATGGCTATAAAACATTATTAGCAACAGATGCTGACGGCTCTAACTTTGTTTCACAGCGTACACGATTAAATTTCGGATATAACAACGAAAAATTAAAATTGTATGTCTCCATGCAGAATGTTAGAGTTTGGGGAGATGTAAGCACACTCTCTAGTGATGATAATGCAACTGCTTTACACGAAGCTTGGGCTAGTGTTAAACTAACAGATAAAGTTTCTTTAAAGTTAGGCCGTCAAGAAATAGTCTATGATGACCATAGAATATTTGGTAGTGTTGGCTGGGCTCAACAAGCTAGAAGTCATGATGCTTTTATAGTTAAACATCATTTTAATAAAAACAATAAACTAGATGTAGGTTTAGCTTTAAACTCAGATTCACAATCAGGTATAGATAATCTATATAGCAATGCTGCTGGTTATAAATCGTTTCAATATGCTTGGTATCATGGTGATTTTAACAAATTAGGGCTAAGTTTTTTATTGTTAAATACAGGCATTGAATATCTAGAAAATGCTGGCATACAAACTGTAGATTATATGCAAACTATTGGCCCTAGATTAACCTATAAATCAGGAAAATTTAATGCAAATACTGCAGCATATTTTCAAACAGGATCTTCTTTAAATAAAGATGTTAGTGCCTCATATTTTACAGGAAACATTGGCTATAAAATTTCTGATAATTTTTCTGCTGGAGCAGGATTTGAATATTTGTCTGGTAAAGACATGAATGATGTTTCAAGTGATGTAAATTCATTTGCACCATTATTTGGTACCAATCATAAATTTAATGGTTGGATGGATTACTTCTATGTAGGAAACCATGGAAATTCAGTTGGTTTAACCGACATCAATTTCACTTTAGCTTATAAAAAGGATAAATTTTCTGCTAAATTAATTCCACATTTTTTCTCAGCTGCAGCTGATGTTTACAATAATAATGCAACCAAAATGGATGCAAATTTAGGAACAGAAATAGATTTTACTGTAGGTTATAAAGTTGCTAAAGACATTACCTTAAGTGCAGGCTTTTCTAAAATGTTTGCTACAGAAACTATGCAAATTTTAAAAAATGGTGATAATGATGAAAATAATAGTTGGGGTTGGATCATGTTTACATTCAAACCTAAGTTATTTTCTTATACCCCATCAAAATAGGATTATTTTAGTTTGATTTAGCCAGAGTTGAGTAGTTTCCATACTTTGCTCTGGCTTTTCTATACAATATTTTATAAAAAGATAATCTTATCTTTTTATAATGAAAAGAGTATAGTTTTACTTATCTTTGTATTCAAATATAAAGCGAATGAATCAAGCCCCATATTATCATCAAGTAGGAAAAGAGATTGAAGTTTTTGAACATTCCTATAAAAATAAAATTCCATTTTTATTAAAAGGACCAACAGGAACAGGTAAATCTCGTTTTATCGAGTTTATGGCAAGTCAATTAGATAAAAAACTAATTACTATTGCTTGTCATGAAGAAACTTCTGCTACAGATTTAATTGGTCGTTTTATCATTAAAGGTTCAGAAGCAATATGGTTAGATGGTCCTTTAACAACAGCTGTAAAAGAAGGTGCAATTATCTATTTAGACGAAATTGCTGAAGCAAGACCAGATGTGATTGTTGCCATACATTCATTAACAGATCATAGACGAGAATTGTATATAGATAAATTAGGAGAAACCATAAAAGCTCATCAAGACTTTATGTTGGTAGCATCCTTTAATCCTGGTTATCAAAAAGGATTTAAAGAATTAAAACCTTCAACCAAACAACGCTTTGTTGCTTTATCATTTACCTATCCTAAAGAAAAAATTGAAACAGAAATTTTAGTGAATGAAACTGAAATTGACCAAGCTACGGCAAAGAAATTAGTAAACATAGCAACAAAAATTAGAAATTTAACAGAGCTTGGTTTAACAGAAACTGTATCGACAAGACTATTAGTTGATGCAGCAAAACTAATACATAGTGGTTTACCTAAACGCTTATCTGTAGAAGTTGCTATAGTAGAACCTTTAACTGACGATTTAGAAATAATTGATGCTTTACGAGATTTATGTAACCTGATGATATAAAACTAGTCAGCAGTTCTCAGTTGGCAGCTTACATTAAATACTACCAACTAAAGACTAAAGACTAAAGACTAAAATGGCCTTAGACGAATACATATACGGTAAAATAGCAAGCTTCTTTACTAAAAGAAAGAGAGAAACACTTGAATCAGAATCTAAAACGGTAAAGTTAGATGATATAAAACCGCGTTTAAGTATTTTAGCAAGAGCAATTACAGGACAATCAATTGATATCTATCCTGCCAAACGAGAAGGAGGTTATAAAAACAACAACTTCTTCCTCCCTACCCTATTCTCAGAATTTTCAACTTATGAGGATAATCTTTCTTTTTATTTGTTTCGAGTGCTATATCTAGCAATCCAAAAAAACCTAGACTTAAATTGGCAGGATAAAATTGAACATTCACTA
>CAYRZY010000130.1:0-3187 GCA_964428855.1 uncultured Flavobacteriaceae bacterium | reverse complement strand
GATAAAATTGAACATTCACTAAAAGATTCTCAAGAAAGAGCACAAAATTCATCCAAACAAATCTTAAGTACTTTAGTTGAAGAATTTCCCATTACAGATAGCATTCATCAACAATTGCTAAATCATTACAATTCAAAAGCTACAGATAAAATACCAGCTGACCATAGTTTTATCTATGGAAAATGGATGCTAAATAGTCCTGAAACCAGTCAAAATAATCCATCCTTAAAAAACTTTAATGAAAAAGCTAAAGAGGCAATAGTTGATGAAATTCAAACCATTTTAAAGGCAAATCCTGTTGAAGAAATGATATCGCTTCAAATAGATCAAAAACAGCAAGAAGATTATGTAATGACACATGATTTTGAAAAAATTGACACCGCCGAAGAATGGGATAGTGGCTGGAGAGATTTCGATGGTGATGATGAATTAGATGAACATAGTGCTGCATTAGACGAACTAAACATGAAATATACAGTACGTGTTGATGATACTACGCATTCTGTATATCAAGCAGAATTTGTAGAAAATACTACGGTAGCAGAAAGTACAGAGATTGATACGAGCAATTATCATATTTCTTATGATGAATGGGATTATACCAAGCGTACCTATAAAGAAAATTTCTGTAAAGTATACCCAAAAACAATAAAAGGAAACAACCTTTCATATTATAAAAAAACGATACAGGACAATACTTCTACCTTGCTAGGCTTGCGTAAAATGTTGAGTAATGTAAATAATAAATTTCAGCAACAACGAAGGCAAAATCAAGGAGAAGAATTTGATATTGATGCCCTTACCGATCTGTATATTGATGTACACTCTGGGCATACACCTTCAGAAAATATTTATTTATCTAAACGTAAAAAAGAAAAAGATCTTTCTATTTTAATGTTACTTGATGTAAGCCTTTCTAGTGATGGCTATGCTGCAAACAACAGAGTGATAGATGTTGAAAAACAAGTTTCTATCCTTTTTGGTGAAATTTTAAATGAGTACAATGTTGATTTTTCTATCAATGCGTTCTATTCAAAAACCAGAAATTATGCAAGTTATCTAACGCTAAAAGGTTTTGATGAAGATTGGGATAAAGGCAAACATAAAATTGGAGCTGTAGAACCCGAAGGTTATACCAGAATAGGAACAGCATTGAGGCATTCTGGTACTTTATTAGATCAACGAGATTCTAAAAACAAATGGGTGATTTTAATTTCTGATGGCAAACCCAATGATTACGATAAATACGAAGGTAAATATGGTATTAATGATGTAAAACAAGCATTACGAGAGCTCAATGAACGAAATATCAATTCCTATGCCCTAGCAATTGAGGCCAATGCTAAGTATTATTTACCACAAATGTTTGGAACAAATCATTATGAAATTTTAACCACTCCAGTTGAGTTATTACAATCCTTAGCAAAATTATATGATAGAATAAAACATAAATCCTAACTGTTAAAATTTCAAAAACTCAAATAATAAATTCTAAAATTTAGTCTGTACCATTTTTGTAGTATAAAATTAAAACACATGACAAAAAAAATAAAAATAGCTTTCGCCATCGGACTACAACTAGCCATGATAGCTTCTATAGGAAGCTTTGTAAAGTGGCCATATATGAAAGAAGTATTGATTGCTGCTGGAGTCTTTTTTGCCATTACTATCGTCCTTTTTATTATTCAACATAGTAAGGATTAATGAAAACACTTTATACCATATTATTAGTAGTACTTCTCTTTTCTTGCATAGATAAAGAAGATTCTATCACTCAAATTATTTTAGATGGAAACAAAATAAACACCTCTTATTTAAATCAAATACAAGCCCCAGAAAAAGCTTTATTGTCCTGGTATTTATATGCTTACGGAAACGAATGCGATAATTCTTCAACAAAAATAAAGTGTCAACTCTTGAAAGAATTAAAAATTGATAATGAATGTGACCCTAAATATTTAAGCAATTTACTACAATGGTTTTCAAATGATATGCTGGTTGTCTATAAGTTAAACAAATGTCCTAGTTTACCCATAAAATCTGCCATTCAAAATACTTTTGAGTATATCTCATTGATTAGAATTAAAGATACACTTTCAATAAAATTTTCTGTCAAGGGTTTAAATACATTACAAGAAAAAAGCTGGAATATAAATCAAACAGATAATTACCTTATTAAAAATAATACATTTATCAAAATAGAATAATACATGAATCAATTTATACAAGAAGTGAAAAAATTACCTGAAGGGCATCCTATAAAAGTATATTACGAAGAAGGTGCATTACTTCAAGAAATTTTAACAGAATTAGAAAGTGTAAATCCAAAAGTAGATTTTCAAAAGTATTTCAATATTTTCAATCAATTAACAACCATAGAGAAACGCTTTGCCAGAAAAGAGAATCAGTTATTTCCTTATCTAGAAAAACATGGTTGGGAGGGGCCTAGCCAAGGCATGTGGTCATTTCATGATACATTACGTGATCAAATTAGATTGATTAACACCTATAATGAAGAAAAAAATATTGCAAAAATTAATGAAAATATTCCTTATTTAATTAATGGAATTCAGCGTTTAATGGGTATTGAAGACTCCCGCTTGTTTCCAAATGCCATGGAGCTTTTAACCGAAGATGATTGGAAAGAGTTCTACCAAGGAGATGAAGAAATTGGATGGATGTTATCAAATAACCCTACACCCTATCCAGCACCAAAAGAAGAAGCATATATCCATCCAAGTATGGATACAAAAAAACGAGAATTATCCTTTTCACTTGAAAATACATTTCATTATGACGAAGGGCATATGACACCTGAGCAAGTAAATCTTTTATTAAAATTTTTACCTGTAGATATTACTTATGTAGATGAAAATGATAAAGTGATTTTCTATAACCGAGGTGAAGACCGTGTTTTTCCACGTAGTAAAGGAATTATTGGTAGAGAAGTGAAATTTTGTCATCCTCCCAAAAGTGTACATTTAGTTTTACGTATTGTAGAAGAATTTAAAGCAGGAACCAAAGATGTTGCTGAATTTTGGATCAATTTTAAAGGCAGAATGATACACATTCGTTATTTTGCTATTCGAGATAAAGAAAATAAATATCGTGGTGTTATAGAAATGAGCCAAGATGTTACTGAAATACAAAAATTAGAAGGGCAGAAACGTTTATTAGATGATTGGGA
>CAYRZY010000129.1:0-9093 GCA_964428855.1 uncultured Flavobacteriaceae bacterium | reverse complement strand
TATGTGAATCCTGATTTATTATTT
Source organism: uncultured Flavobacteriaceae bacterium (assembly GCA_964428855.1). Taxonomy (GTDB): domain Bacteria; phylum Bacteroidota; class Bacteroidia; order Flavobacteriales; family Flavobacteriaceae; genus Aureibaculum. Next base: position 9,069 of record CAYRZY010000129.1, on the reverse strand, counting down.
TTAGGAACAGAATTTGGTTTATATATTACTAATGATGGAGGTAAGCATTGGAATAAATTTACAAATAATATGCCAGCTGTAGCTGTTCATTTTATTGATTTACAAAAACGAACCAATGATTTAGTAATGGGAACCCATGGTAGAGGTGTTATTATTATTGATGATATTTCTCTTTTACGTGAAATCAATCAAGAGATTTTGCATAAAAAAGTTCATTTCTTTAAAACCAAGCCTACAATTATAAATGAAGAAAGTGGTTTTTCAGGAAGTTTTGGAAGTGAAACGCAATTTGTAGGAGCTAACCCAACACGTGCAGTCCAAATTAAGTACTACTTGAAAAAACGTCATACATTTGGTAAGATGAGTATGGAGGTTCAAGATATGAAAGGTAATACTGTTTCAGAATTAGGGCCAGGAAAATCAAAAGGTATCAATATCGTAAAATGGAATTACCGAATCAAACAACCTAAAGTTGCCAAAGGGAAAACCTTTAGTTTTGGTGGGTTTGCTTCACCTAAAGTGGAAGCTGGGACATATAAGGTAGTTTTGAAAAAAGGGAAAGATACTTACGAACAAGAGTTTGAGCTTATTTATGATCCTAAATCAAAATTAAGTGTAGTAGATAGAGCATTTCAACATAAAACGACAATGAAAATGTATGACATGACTCAAGAATTGGCATATATGGTGTATGAATTAGACGCTATCTTAGAAAAAGCAACTGCATTAAAAAGTAAAAAACTCATCAGTAAATTAACAACACTAAAAGAATCTTTAGTGATTACTACTGGTGATAACTATGTAGGTTCTTCTGAACCTCAATTAAGAGAGAAAATGTCAGACTTATTCAGTAAGTTAGCTAGTAATTATGACAAGCCGTCACAAACTGAATTAGAGAGTTTAAGTATTGTGTCTGAACGTTTTGCTACTGCGAAAAAGGATTATGCTAAGATTAAAAAGAAAGTGAAATTCTTAGATAAATTAAAATTAAAAACTTTTGCAGAATTTGTAAAATAATTATAAAACTAAGCTTGTTTCAGTTTTCATTAGATAATAATGAGGTTCTGAAACAAGTTTTATTTTTCACTACCAATAATTTTCCGAACCCTTTCCAAGTCTTCTTGTGTATCAACACCAAAGGTTTCAATAGTTGTAATCTCTACTTTTATTTTTTTACCATTTTCTAACCATCTGTTTTGTTCTAAAGATTCAGCTATTTCAAGAGAAGTTTGTTGTAAGGAGGCAAAACTAATTAATGCTCTAGGTTTAAAGGCATACATACCTACATGTTTGTAAAAAGTATGCTTTTTTTGCCATTCATCTTTTTCAGTATCACGAACAAAAGGGATTACAGAGCGACTAAAATATAATGCATTTTTAAGTTTGTCAATAACGACAAATACACCAACATTTTTTAAAGATTCAGTTTTCTTTACAGGAGTTACCAGTGTTGCCATTCTAGTATTTTTATCTTTAAAACAAGAAGTTAATAAGCTAATCTGTCTTGGAGAAAGTAGAGGTTCATCTCCCTGAATATTTACTATGACGTCAAACTTCAAACCGTTTTGTTTTGTAAAAACTCGATATGCTTCAAGACACCTATTAGTTCCTGTATTATGATCTGGTGAGGTTAGTACCACATTACCACCAAATTTTTGTACAGTTTTAACAATCCTCTCATCATCAGTTGCAACTACAACATGATTTAAAGCTTTTTTGGCTTGTTCATAGACGCGTTGTATCATTGGTTTGCCACAAATATCTAATAAAGGCTTACCTCCTAATCGTACAGAACCGTATCTTGCGGGTATAATTCCTAAAATACTCATAGCTTTTTTGTTTTCACAAAGATAAGGTTTATGTTCTACTTTATAGAATATACTTTTTCAATATAAAATATATCAAATAAAGACTTTATACTAAAAAAACATAGTATATTTGCACACCAAAAAATTAATAATCAAGGTCGAGTACCTTAAAATTTAACAAAAATGCCAGTAAAAATTAGATTACAAAGACACGGAAAAAAAGGTAAACCATTCTATTGGATAGTTGCCGCAGATGGACGTTCAAAAAGAGATGGTAAGTTATTAGAGAAAATCGGAACTTACAATCCAAATACCAACCCAGCAACAATCAATTTAAATATTGATGATGCCGTAAAATGGTTGCAAAACGGAGCTCAACCAACTGATACAGCAAGAGCAATCTTATCGTATAAAGGAGCAATGTTGAAAAATCACTTAGCAGGTGGTGTTAGAAAAGGAGCTTTAACTGAAGAGCAAGCTGAAGAAAAATTCAATGCTTGGTTAGAAGAAAAAGCAACATTAGTTTCTTCTAAAGAAGGTAATTTAGCAAAAGTAAAATCAGATGCTAAGGCAAAAGCTTTAGAGGCTGAAAAAGAGGCTAATGAAGCAAGAAAAGCAAAAGCTGTTGCGATTGAAGCAGAAGCTATTGCAGAAACTGAAAAAGCTGCTGCTGATGCAGAAGTGTCAAACGAAGAGGAGTAAAAATACTTTTATATCTTTAAAGCCACGCTATATGCGTGGCTTTTTTATTTATTAAAGCTATTTTATAGTAATATGTATTGGCTAATATGCAAAAAAAAGATTGTTTTTATTTAGGAAAAGTGGTTAGAAAGCATAGCTTTAAAGGTGAGGTTGTGGTCAAACTCGATACTGACGAGCCTGAGCTTTATGCAAATATGGATGCTGTTTTTATCAATGTAGGTAATAATTTAATTCCGTTTTTTATTGAAAAAAGCTTGTTGCAAAAAGGAAATCAATTGCGAGTAAAGTTTGAAGATTTTACTACTGAGGAAGATGCAAATACCATTTTAAAATCAGAGGTGTATCTTCCTTTAGACTTGTTGCCAAAACTGACAGGGACTAAATTTTATTTCCATGAAGTTATTGGTTTTGCAATTGAAGATGTGAATTATGGAGAAGTAGGGGTCCTTTTTGGTATCAATGATAGAACTGCTCAGCCACTTTTCGAAATTAAAAATGGAGAGAAAGAAATTTTGATTCCAATGATCGATGATTTTATTAAAAAGATAGACCGAGTCAATAAAAAAATAGTCGTCGAAACACCAGAAGGCTTAATAGAAATGTACCTTTAAAAAAAGTATTCAGTAAGCAGTAGCGGTTGGTTATTTTTATTTAATCATAAATCAAAATATGTCTTTCAAATTCAAACAATTCACTATCCGTCAAGATAAGTGTGCAATGAAAATTGGCACTGACGGAGTATTGCTTGGAGCTTGGGCTACGATAAATAATGAACCAGATTTAATTTTAGATATTGGTACAGGCACAGGTGTTATTGCGTTGCAATTAGCTCAACGTTGTGAAGCTTTAGCCATTGATGCTTTAGAAATTGATAATGATGCGTTTGAACAAGCTGTTGAGAATTTTGAAAATAGTGATTGGGCAGATAGGCTGTTCTGTTACCATTGTTCATTGCAAGAATTTACACAAGAGCTTGAAGATACTTATGATTTGATTATTGCCAACCCGCCGTTTTACACAGATGCTTTTAAAACTGAGAATGAAGCTAGAAATAAAGCTAGATTTACTACCTCATTATCTTTTGAAGACTTGTTGTTTTCTGTTTCAAAATTATTATCTAAACAAGGTGTTTTTTCGGTTATTATTCCTTTTAAAGAAGAGGCTAATTTTATTGCTTTGGCAAAAAAATACCAACTTTTTGTATCTAAAATTTGTAGAGTAAAAGGCACTCCAACTTCTGAAATTAAAAGAAGTTTACTTGAGTTTTCATTTCAAAATGTTAATCCCGTACTAGAGGATTTAATTATCGAACATGAACGTCATCAATATACCACAGATTATAAAAATTTAGTAAAAGAGTTTTATTTGAAAATGTAAAACTATTTTTTTATTTATTTTTTGGTCAATGTACCTAAGTTAGCATTTATTCTCACCAAATAAATTGCAGACTTTAAATCTGAAATATTAAAAGCTTCATCTTTTTCAAAATTACCTTTGAAATTTTTAATTATTCTTCCTGAAATATCATAAATAATAACATTATTAGTATTACTATTAATTTTAAACTCATTCTTTAAAGGATTTGGATAGATTGTAATCAAATCAGAAAGGTTAAAATCACTAAGACCTAAAGTTACTTGATTGCTTCCGTAGACTTTAAATTCGCCAGGTTGTAAGCTTATCATTGCATTTGCATTGCTAATAGTTAAGCTAGTATTGTTATTTAATAAATCATACAAGTACCCGTTTTTTGAAACATAGGATTGATATTTTGAGTTGTAACTCCAAAGTTACCAATGATAGTTATGTGTTTTAAATCAGGATTTGTAGCATCATCTGTTAAGTGAATTTTCTTTAAACCATTTGTGGCTTGTTGGCTATGGTTAAAATCATTAAAGACACTATAAGCATGTGTGGCAGTTGGATTGAAAAAAGGATTTTCAGTACTTGGCTGTCCGCCATAGCCTCCATTACTAGTATTCCACATTCTATAAAACGGATTCTAACCAGAAGCATGATTATAGACTACATCTATAAGAACGGCAATTCCTCTATTATGGCATTCATCAATTAATTGTTTAAATGCTGTTGGCGAACCGTAATATTTATCTAAAGCCATATGAAAAGAAGGATTGTATCCCCAAGAATCATTGCCGTCAAATTCATTTAAAGGCATGAATTCAATAGCAATTACACCTAAATCTTGTAAATAATCTAATCTAGCTTTTACGGCATCAAAACTATGTAGAACATCAAAATCTCTTATTAATAATTCATAAATGACTAAATCTATTTTTGCAGGAGGTTGAAAATTTGTGATTTGCCAATTATAATCAGAGTCGCCAGTTCTTAATAAAGTAACTGCATGATTTGTTAATCCTGTAGGGTATGTAGGTAAATTTGGATATGTTGTTGCATTGATAAACCCATCATTTGATTCATCTAAAATAGTAGTTGAGTAGGGGTCAGCAATTCTAAGAATACCATCAACTAAATATTGATACATATCTGAAACTCCCCAAGTTCCTAGGTTCACATCAGAAACAGTAATCATTATTTGATTGTCTTCATTAAATGTAGAAGGCGTAACTGAAAAAGTTGCATTTTGTTGTTGTGAGAAACTATATAGATTTATTAATACTGAAAATAGAAGTAGTAATTTTTTCATTTGTTTAAATTTAGTTAGTGGTTTTAACATAATTGTAACTAATCCTCATCATCAGATATAAGAGTTATTAGATGAGAATAAACTTATAAAAGCCATAAACTCTTTGCGAAAACGGTTTCGTGTTGAAAACTTTTGTAGTTTGGTAGAAATCTAATGGAAAAAGAGTGCAATTCTTAATTAAAATGTCTTTTTTTTGTTGAGATATTATTACAATGAAATCTAAAATCACGTTAAAGGACATAGCTAAAGAATTAGAAGTCTCAATTTCAACTGTTTCTAAGGCATTAAATGATAGTCAAGAGATTAGTAAAGATGTACGTGAAAGAATTAAAGCCTTTGCTAAATTTTATCATTATCGTCCCAATAGTTTGGCTTTGAAATTAAGGAATAATAAAACAATGATTATTGGTGTTGTTATTCCTGAAATTGTTCACCATTTTTTCTCTGAAATTATTAGTGGTGTTGAGAAATTTGCGAATGGCAGAGATTATAATGTAATGATTTGTCTTTCAAATGAATCTTTTGAAAAAGAGAAGCTTAATATTAAAATGTTAGCTAATGGAAGTGTGGACGGTTTGTTAGTTTCCATAGCCAAAGAAACTTTAGAAATAGGAAGTTTCGATCATTTTAAAGACTTAGAAGATTATAATATTCCTTTAGTATTGTTTGATCGCATCTCTGATGAAGTGCGTTGTGATAAAGTGATAGTTGACGATGTAGGGGGTGCTTATAAAGCTACAAAACATTTGATAGAGGATGGTTGTAAGTGTATAGCTATTTTAACTACTCCAGATTTTGTAAATGTAGGAGCTTTACGAACAAAAGGATATTTGAGAGCTTTGAAAGATAATGGTATGGAAGTAAATGAAGATTTGATTATAAAGGTTAATGAAAAATATGATATTAGAAAACAAATAGAAGTTTTAATTAAACAACCTGATTTACCAGATGGAATACTTGCAGTAAATGAAATTTATGCTGCTATTGCTATGAAAATAGCTAAAGAAAAAGAGTTAAAAATACCAGAAGATATTTCATTTATAGGTTTTACTGATGGTTTAATTTCTGAATTTTCAACACCAACACTGTCAACTGTTGCACAGCATGGTTTTATGATGGGTGAGTATGCAGCAGAGTTATTGTTAGATAGAATTAAAAAAAAGAAATCTAATAATGATAGTTTTGAGCGTAAAGTGATATCAACTAACTTAAAAATTAGAAATTCAACAAAAAATATAATTTAATTTTCCAATTTATAAAAATCAATAATTGAATGCATACAAAAGGATTTATATTTGACCTTGACGGAGTAATCGTAGACACTGCAAAATATCATTATTTAGCTTGGAAAAAATTAGCCAATAGTATTGGTGTTGATTTTACAGAAGTTCAAAACGAGCAATTGAAAGGTGTAAGTCGGGTAAAATCACTAGAAAAGATATTAAATTGGGCGGGTAAGACGATCTCAGAAGATCAATTTATGGAGCTTATGGCACGTAAAAATGACGATTACTTAAGTCATATTGCTAAAATGGATGAAAGTGAGATTTTGCCTGATGTAGCAAAAACATTAAATTTTCTTATTAAAGAAAAACAACCTATTGCATTGGGTTCTGCAAGTAAAAATGCTAGAGAAATTCTTAAAAAAGTAAACTTATACGATAAGTTTGATACCATAGTTGATGGTAATGATGTTACAGAAGCCAAACCAAATCCAGAAGTATTTTTAATTGCAGCAAATCAATTAGGTATGAAACCTGAAGATTGTATTGTTTTTGAAGACTCGGTAGCAGGTGTGCAGGCTGCAAATACAGCAAATATGATTTCTGTAGGAATCGGACAACAAGAAATACTCCATAAAGCAAATGATGTGTTTACAGATTTTGCAATAATGGGTATAGTTTATATACAAGAGTTAATTAATAAATAGAAACAAGATAGTAAGACCCAAGAAATAAGACAGAGATTAAGTCTTGTGTCTTGATTCTTCCAGTCTTAAGTCGTGTAAAATATGAACCAAAATTACATACAACCAGACCCTTGGTCAATTATAGAAGAAGGTTTTGACACCAGTCAAGTCAAAGCTTCAGAAAGTTTATTTAGTATTGGTAATGGTGCCATGGGGCAGCGTGCAAATTTTGAAGAGCAATATACAGGACCAAAATTTCAAGGTAGTTATATTGCAGGGGTTTATTATCCAGACAAGACTCGTGTTGGATGGTGGAAAAATGGCTATCCTGAATATTTTGCTAAAGTGTTGAATGCTCCCAATTGGATTGGGATAGATGTAGTGGTTAACGGAGAGCCGTTGGACTTATTTACTTGTAAAAAAGTTAAAAATTTTCGTAGAGAATTGAATATGAAAGAAGGTTGGCTAAAGCGTAATTTCACAGCAACACTTCAAAATGATATAGAAATTAAGGTTGAAGCTAAACGATTTTTAAGTCTAGATTTGGATGAGGTAGGAGCTATTCAATATGCTGTTACTCCACTAAATAATAATGTAGAAATTACATTTACACCTTATTTAGATAGTGGCATCACCAATGAAGATACGAATTGGGACGATAAATTTTGGGACACGCTTAGCGTGAATGTTGAAAATAATCAAGTTTTTATTGAAGCTCGTACTATGAAAACAGATTTTCATACCTGTACATTTATGCAGTCACATTTTTTTGATAATGATAAAGAAATAACCTTGCAGAGTGAGCTTGTTAAATCTGAGACAAAAATAAGTTTGAGCTATTCAAAATCGGTATCGAAAAATGAGGTTTTTACCATTTGTAAATTTGGAGGGTATGTAGTTGATAGAAATCATGATAAAGAAGAATTAGTTTCGGTTGCAAAGAGCGTGTTAGGTCAGGCTACTGACATAGGTTTTAATATTTTGTTAGAGCAACAAAAAATGGCTTGGTCTAAAATTTGGAATAGTGCAGATATTACCATTGAGGGTGATGTAAAAGCACAACAAGGAATCCGATTTAATATTTTTCAATTAAATCAAACCTATTCAGGAAAAGATGCACAGCTAAATATTGGTCCAAAAGGATTTACTGGCGAAAAATATGGTGGTAGCACCTATTGGGACACAGAAGCCTATTGTATTCCTTTTTACATGGCAACTAAAGATCAAAATGTTGCTAGAAATTTATTAGAATATCGTTACAATCATTTAGAAAAAGCGATTGAAAATGCCGAGAAATTAGGATTTACAAACGGTGCAGCTCTTTATCCTATGGTAACTATGAATGGTGAAGAATGTCATAATGAATGGGAAATTACTTTTGAAGAAATCCATCGTAACGGAGCTATTGCTTTTGCAATTTATAATTATCATCGTTTTACGGATGACTATAGTTATATCCCTGAAAAGGGACTAGAAGTGTTAATTGCTATTGCACGCTTTTGGCATCAAAGAGCTACTTTTTCAAAGGATAAAAACAGCTATGTGATTTTGGGTGTTACAGGGCCTAATGAATATGAAAACAATGTTAATAACAATTGGTATACCAATTATTTGGCTCAATGGTGTATAAAGTATGCTGTTGAGAATCTTGAAAAGATAAAAGAAAGTTTTGGATCTGATTATACACGAATAATGAATAAAGTTCAACTTTCTGATAGCGAAATTGAACAGTGGATTAAAGTAGCTGACAATATGCATTTTCCGTATTCGGATGAGAAACAAGTGTATTTACAACAGGACGGATTTTTAGACAAAGAATTGATTTCAGTAGCTGATTTGGATGATTCGCAAAGACCCATCAATCAAAAATGGTCTTGGGATCGTATTTTACGTTCGCCCTATATAAAACAAGCAGATGTGCTACAAGGGTTTTATTTTTTCGAGGATAATTTTTCAGATGATCAATTATAGCGTCACTTTGA
>CAYRZY010000128.1:0-9137 GCA_964428855.1 uncultured Flavobacteriaceae bacterium | reverse complement strand
TTAAGAATAGGATTAGTAAACATCTGTTGTGAATTGATTTCAAAATTGTATTTTTATGTGACTATTCACAGGAACGAAATATTAACCAATGCTTTTAAGCTTGTTGTGAATTGATTTCAAAATTGTATTTTTATGTGACTATTCACAGGTTTTTCATTTTTAGATAGAAATGGTTTAGTGTTGTGAATTGATTTCAAAATTGTATTTTTATGTGACTATTCACAGGCTTTAAATTTATCATCACCACCAGCATATTGTTGTGAATTGATTTCAAAATTGTATTTTTATGTGACTATTCACAGGTTCGCCTGCCTGATTAGTTACTTCCATTTTGTTGTGAATTGATTTCAAAATTGTATTTTTATGTGACTATTCACAGGTTGTTTTTTATACATTTGAGGTAAACATTTGTTGTGAATTGATTTCAAAATTGTATTTTTATGTGACTATTCACAGGCCAGTCTTTCAATTGAATTGGAGACTTTTTGTTGTGAATTGATTTCAAAATTGTATTTTTATGTGACTATTCACAGGTTTGTATTCGGCATAGCGTTGTTGATATCCGTTGTGAATTGATTTCAAAATTGTATTTTTATGTGACTATTCACAGGACATCACTTGGAGATTCATCTTTCATTTCTGTTGTGAATTGATTTCAAAATTGTATTTTTATGTGACTATTCACAGGCTCCATCCATTGCGGGACCAACTCCATCAGGTTGTGAATTGATTTCAAAATTGTATTTTTATGTGACTATTCACAGGGTCAATCCCAAAAATTGAGTAAAATCAATACTTCGGGATTGATTTTTTAAAATGTAAAAATCAATGATATTATACAAGTATTGTAAATAAATACTTATTTTTTTAGTTCTAAAATTTAAAACAGCTGTAATTGTTGTACAGGTTGTGGTACATCAGTTTCTTTTATACCATGAAACAATTCCATTAAGCCAAACTGCTTGTCGGTAATTTTTAAAATACCAATTTTACCATGTTTAGGTAAACTGGCTTTTACTCTTTTAGTATGCACTTCGGCATTTTCTCTACTGGGGCAATTACGTAAATAAATGGAGAATTGAAACATAGTAAAACCATCTTTGATTAGTTCTTTTCTAAATAAAGAGGCTGCTTTTCTATCTCTTTTTGTCTCGGTTGGTAAATCAAAAAATACTAATACCCACATAATTCTATATGCATTAAAACGATTAGAATCTTGTAACATAGTTTGCACATATTTTGAAGACGTATCAATCTAGGACAGGGTATTTTATTTGCCGTAATTCTCCAGTATAACATTTAAATAAACTTGAGGTTGTTGTACTTACAGCAACCAATAAAGGTCTTTGAATATTGTCAATCATTACATCATGTATTGCTATACTTAAAATAGTCGATTTCACATCTTTTGTTAATTCGTTGGTTATACCATGTAATGTTATATAATTGTATACAATTTTATCAACAAAAGGTCGGTAAGGCTCCATAATATCATCTACCAAGCAATAAGGGTTGTATTTATTTTTGTGAAATATGCCTAATACTGGTAATAAGCCACTACTTACCAATGCTCTAGCAACGATACTACGCAAAACAGAATAACCGAAATTAAGTAAATTATTGGGTGCGTTTCCAAATCGCTCTCTAGTAAAATTATCAAATAAATTTTTCCAGTAAAATTGTGCTGCCTTACCTTCCATATTGGTTACATCGCCACTTTTTATATTTTGAATATAATTTTCCATATGTTCATGGGGCTTAGCAAAAGTTTTTAATAGAGCTTGTTGATTTTTTATTTTTTGCTCAACAGTTTGCTTCCATAATTGTTTTTTTAGTGGTTCAGATGCTTCTATTTGATGCTTTACTTTTTCAGATTGCTCTGTATGACCATAGAGTGGTAGCATAATACCTAAGGGTAAATGATGTGCATCGCAATTTATAATTGCAACATTATTACCTTGCAAGTATGTAATTAATTGATTACTAATAGTAATTTGAAAATGATCTAACATCAATAAAGCAATATCTTCAATGGGTACAGTGCCTTTAACTTCTTTAGTTTTAGGCTCTTGTACTATCAATTGATTTTGACTTATTTTTAGGTAGCTAGGGTTACCAATATAGATGGTTCTTTTAATCATAGTATTATTATCAATAAAAAGACCTAACCATTAAACTGTTAGTTCTATTGTTTTATTACCTTTAAGCATTGAATAATATTGCCCAATCTATCCACTTTTAATTTCCAACACCTTTCTTTAATCGAGTTTTTATTAAAATCAAACTCTAACTTATTTAATGATGTAAACTCAAATTTATTTTTAATAGATTTTGCCACTTCATTTGGTACACCGTATAATCTATTACCAGTTGAACTTACCATTTTATAAACTCTTTGTACCTGCTCTTTACTCAATTTATCAAAATTAACTAAGCTTGGGTTATCTATTTCGTAATCGGTAGGTACATAGGCCAAATCGTTAGGTGATAGTGAGAATAAGAAGTTTCCTTTTTCTACATTTATAGGTATTTCTGTTCGTTCTGTTTTAGGCAAATGTGCCACCTGTTTTTGATGTTCTATTACTAGGTTTAAAGGAATTGTTTCGTAAACTCTTTTTTGTTTTTCTTCATCCCAATAAATAGCAAAAAAGAGATTGGTGCCTTTTGCTGCTTCAACATACTTTGTGCTTTTAGCACTCTCTTTGTTTTCAGATATAGAAAACTTACTACCAGCTTCGTATATTCTTACTTTTTTAATTGGCTGATGATTTTTACCATTGTTCAATTCTTTAATATTTTTATTTAACTCCTCAACACCTTCAGCATTAAAAGCCAAATCAAAACGCTCAACACGTTTTCCTTTATCATCTGTTTCTAAATAGTTTTTAATATGATTTTCTAAGATTTTTTGAATACCTGTATCAGTAATGCTTTCCAATTGTTTTCGAGTAAACTTATTAGTTAACTCGGTTCTAGTTGCTGTTGCTCTAATCATTTCATACAACTCCACTTTTTTAATTTCTTCATCGTCTATCACAATTGGGTTTTTCTTAAAATGGCTTTTTACTTTTTGTGCATTGTTATCAAACAATTCAAAAGCAGATTTTATTTTATGTTTAATTGTTTTATCAACTAACAATTCCCAATTATCGATACCCACATTTAAAGCAACTGTACTTTTACGTTTCCTTTTTAGATTTACCAAACCAGAAACAGTTTCTTTATGCATTGGCTTTCTAATTGCCCAATTATTTCCTTTAGTTTGAGGAACTAAAACTTTTTTAGAACCATCTTTGTCCCATTGCCAAGTTTTATTATTTGTCTTATTAATAACTCGATTGTTTTTCTTAAAACTAATAATAGTTTTTTCTAGTTTTTCTTTAGCCTCAATGGTAAATCCTTTCCAGGGTTTATGATAAGCTTTAGCAACATTTCTTTTTTTGCCTTTTATTTCAATTTCTTCTGTTTCTCTAAGTTTATTTACTAACTTATAATTATTTCGGTTAGTATTTAATGATGTAATGTAATTGGTGTGGTCTTTTGTACAACAAGCAATAACGAGTGCATCTAAAGCATGATGTCTATGGTCAATTCGTTTTTTATTAAACCCTTTAACAATTTCATCAGGAACTTGGGTTCTAAAAGCATTTATTTTTTTATCCCAATAACCAAAATCATTAGAATTGGTTAATTCATTTAATCGTTTAAAACGTGGTGCAACTAATTCATTCCATTTATCATTTAAGCCCCAATCTCTTTTTAATTTAGATGTAATAGCACCTGTAACAGGTACTACATTTTTAGAGGTTGCTTCTTGCTCGCCTTTTTCTCTAACAATATTGCTTAATAATCCTTTTATCAACTTACTAATATAACGGCTATCATTTAATTGTCTTTCAATAAAACCTTCAGGAATTTCTTCACTCAATAGTTTTTTGAGCTTGGTTTTATTCTTTTTAAAATACTTATTGCAATGGCTTTCGTACTGATCTAAAGTATAAATCTTATATCCTGCTTCAATTTGTCCTCCATGATTTTTAACAAATTCAACACCTGTTTGATTATCTTTTAACTGATTTACTTCACTTTCACAAATCACTTTATTACTTAAAGAATTATCAAAATAACGAGATTGAGGTATGATATGCTCAATTTGATATGATTTTGAAAATAATTTACTTAACGGAATAGGTTTACCTGTATATGGCGAAAAATAACCTTGTTCTAGCCATAATTTGTAGCGTTGTATGTCTTTTGGAGAGGGAGAACTATTTTTTCTAATTTTTTCAATATCATCTTCTGACATTTGTAAAAAATCTGCATTAGGGTTTTGATAAACACCTTCCTCATATATTTTTAGTATTTCTTGATGATTTGGAGAATATGGTCTAGCCTCTATACCATCATTCATTAGTTCTTGTAAGATTGCTTTTATTCTTGCATTGGTGTTTTCGTTTTCTGTATTCTTTTTAGAAATTCTTTCTCTTATATTAGCAGGGTTTTTCATTTCACGTCCTAATTCAATATGAATTTCATGAAAGAAATTTTCTTTTCCGTTGCCATAGTATTTCCAAATATCTCGAACAGTACGTAATGTCTCTGTAACCACTTGTTCTACAATAGGGTTTCGCAAACTATGCTGTTTAAATTCATGTAAATATTTATCAATATCAATAGGTATTTTCCAATTTTGGATATCTCCACTTTCTGAGTGTCTATCGTAAACAATGTAAGAAGCTAAATGGAGCGGTAAGCCGTTAAAATCTTCAATAGAATTTAAAGTATGATTGTGTTTTACAAGTAGTTCTCGTACTCTTAATTGAATATTCTCATCAACTTCTCCTGTTAATAAATGGTCTATTTTAGTTTTTACTTTTTCAGGAATCTTTTTTTCTTTCCAAGATTTACCAAAACGCATTAATGGTACTAACTTTTTTAATGCTTTTTCTGAAAATGCACCGTAATTATTATCAAAAGGAGGGTATTTCTCAAAAGCAGCAACAAAACTGTCTTTATCTAATTTGTGTTTTAAGGCAAAAGTTCCTAAAGCTGTTTTAAATTCGTTTTTATCTTTTACAGAATAGATGATATGCCATAAATGAAGATGAAATTCAGCAGATTCATCATATGACTTGAAGTCATCTGATGAATAAGTATCAACTTTTTTTAATCTTGATTCAAAACTTGCAATAGTTTCGTAGCAAAGATATTTTTTATCTTCAACATAGTTCCATCGATGCGTAAAAACATTTTTCTTTTGCTTAGGTATTAGCCCTTTTTTTGAAAAATATTCTAATACATGTTTTTGCTCGACCTCTTTTTTAGACTTTAAGAATACCAATAAATTCTCTCTACATTTCATATCAGGTAACAATTCATCAGTTACCTCTTTATCGATTAAATTACCTTTTTCATCTTCTTTTTTATAAATTTTTAAAAACTTAAACCATTGTAGTAATCTAAACTCTTGAAATAAAGGATGTGATTTTGAAATTCCTTTTAAACCAATTGTTTTTTTCTCTTTGGTTTCTTGATCAATAAATGACCTTGTTTCAAACTGGCAATTGGCTATTGTTGATTTTTTACTTTTTAATGGTCTTTGATAAAAAATAATATCTTGAATAAATAAATATTCAAAATCTTTTTCTTTAATATTATTTTGATGCGCTTCATTTCTTGGATATAACTCATTTACACACGCTTGATACAAGTCTCTGTTTTGCAACTCATCATGTAATTGTATTTGTGTTTTAAGAATTTGTTCTAATTCTTTTCTGTAATACTTTCTTTCAATGGTTTTAATGAGTTTTCCTCTAATTTTTTGTGTTGGATTTTGTAAAAGAGTCTTGAAAATAAAACTACCTACGGATTTGTTTTTATAATCTTTGTTAATATAGCTTTCTAATTCTTGTTCAGTTTTCTTTTTTATTAAACTCCAATCATCTTCTTTTGGCGCTCTAAAACTTCTTTTTACATTACCTTCTTTGTCTAATTTTGTTGTACCGTCTTTTTCTAATTGAGTAGTTACAATAAAATCTTTGCTTTTTCCAACCCAACTATTTAAAGATTCTTTACTCTGTCTTCGATAAATCCAATCATTTTCTAATACTACGTTATACCAAGTCCCTTTTGCGTTTTTATCACCAGTTTCTTCAACTCTTTTAACAACTAAAGAGTAAAACTTCTCAAGTATAGATTTATCGTCTTTAAGTTCCTCTCCACGTAATTGATAATATCCTCTTTTTTGATTAAAATTAAGTATTACCCAAGCCAATTCTTCTTTGCTAATTTTTTGAGTAAGTGCTTTTTTACGTAAATAATAAAGTGCCCAATCGTAAGGTATTTTAATACTTTGTTCTTTAGCTTCAAACTCTTTTACCATTTCTTTAAAAGAATCCATAAAAATAAACTCATATTTTCCATCAGTATTTTTACGATAATTTAATTTCGGCTCTTTTCCTTTTTTAAATTGACCAAAATGTTTTTTGAAATCTATTTCATTAGCGTAATGTTCTGGTAAAAAGTCTAATGTATTCAATACTCTATGTAATCGTTCTCTCCTTAGATTATCTCTTTGATACAATCTTCTAACACCTCTGTAACCAGTTCTTTCCGCTGTTTGAGAAATAGATACACCTCCATCAAACTTTCCAAGCACATCTTGTGACATCGGAATAATTCTACTTCCTATTCCTTTTATTTCTCCTTCTTTATTATCGAAATCATTTTCAATTAATGACCAACCAATAGAGTTTGTACCTAAATCTAAACCTAGTATTCTTTTCATATTAAGGTGTTAATAATTATAAAAGATAAATTTAAACAATTAATATTTTTAAAACTGATAAAGATTAGTTTTAAATTGAATAATTGTTATTATATTTGATGTACAATTTTGAAATCAATTCACAATAAGGATTATTCCGTTGTGAAAACATTTAAAGCGGGACTAACCTCTCGCTTTTTTTAATCAAAATATTTAACAGTGAAGTACTCCTATTAAACTGTTAAAAAGCTTTAATAATTCATTAAGCTTATCTATATTTGACCAAGCGTGAAAATGTAGCGTTTTCACAAAACAAACAACAGATTAAGCTCAAAGGAAAGTTGCAAAACTTAAATTTGAGCTTTTTTTAGTAAAACTCTTTCGGTAATTATTGGTATTGAAAAGCCAAAAATCTACAAGAATTTCATCTTCGGTTTATGGTATAAAAATCTATATTTTTTTAATTTTTTCTCTTGTAACTTGTAGAATATCAAGGTGATACAATTGCTCTAAAATCGTCTCGACGTTTTGTTTCATTCGTCCCGACGTTTTTGTAAAAACGTCGGGACGTTTTGATCGTTTTGTCGGGACGTTCTTTTTGCCTTGTAATGATACCCTAAAACAAAGTATAATTTTGAGGAAATATTTTTAAATTTTGGTTGTAAAAAGGACTTTCTAAAAAAGGAAAACGCTGCAACAAAAAGTTACAGCGTTTTCACAAAACAAACATCAGATCAAGCTTAAATTATGCGGCCTGAACTTTTCTAAAATCAAGGTTTCTAAGCATTTTGCGTAAACCTTTGGCAGGGCGGAAGAGGATCCTTGCCTTTTTTACCATTCCCGAATGTGTATTTTCTAAGGTATCACTACCTTCAGAAGAAACACTTAAACGGAAAGTTCCTAATTCACCAAGTCTTACAATTCTTCCGTCGTTCAACTCCTCGATGATATTTTTTTCGAGTGCTGATAAAACATTGTAACAATCACCCGGTGTTAGGGTGCTTTGGTAGGCAATTTTCTCTGCCAACCTGTTTAAATTGATACTACCTTCAGAAATGGCTGCGGCGTAGTATTTTTCCGGAGCGGTCAAATCATTTGGATTCTTCCGCTTTAAAAACTTTAACTTAATCATAGCTAAAATGTTTAAATGAATAATAATTTCCATATTACTACAATATGTACTGTAAAATTAAAATAAAAGAATTGCATATAGATAAAAACTATAGTAAATTATTAACAAATAGATGTTAGTAATTTATTAAATTTTTAAAATGCTGAAAATAAACATATTACTATTATTGAGATTATTTTTTTATAATATTCTTTATTGGGAAACGTTTTAATAAGTTATGGCTTTTACTATTCTTAGTTAAAATGAAGAGTAAATGGATACATTGTTTCAAAATGTGCCATTTTAAGAGCCGATTTCTAATATCAATTATTTTGGCAGATAATTAAAAAACTCTTAAATCATCCATACATGTAGTATACAATCAAGAGTAAGTTTTTAAGGTTTTGTTTAAATGAAATCAGGGCTTCACTTTAAGTGAAACCCTGATTTGTTCTACATTATAAGGTGTCTAAAAAATTATATCTTATGCAACCATTTCGAAACGGAAACTTCACTGGTAATAATGGATTGCAGATCTGCTATTTGAACCCTTTCCTGTTTCATTGAATCTCTATGACGAATGGTTACCGTATTGTCTTTTGCTGTGTCATGATCTACAGTGATACAAATGGGCGTACCATTAGCATCTTGTCTGCGGTATCTTCTGCCAATCGCATCTTTTTCATCATAGGCAACATTGAAATCAAATTGAAGGGTATCCATTATTTTTCTTGCTATCTCTGGTAAGCCATCTTTTTTAACCAATGGTAAAATAGCAGCTTTGGTTGGTGCTAAAACAGCTGGCAATTTTAAAACAATTCTTTCTGAACCATTTTCTAAAACCTCATTTTGCAAGGCAGTGGAGAATACGGCTAAAAACATTCTGTCTAAACCAATAGAAGTTTCAATTACATAAGGCACATAACTTTTATTTACCTCATGGTCAAAGAATTGTAATTTTTTACCGGAGTGTTCTTCATGTGCTTTCAGGTCAAAATCTGTTCGTGAGTGAATTCCTTCCAGTTCTTTAAATCCGAAAGGGAAATTGAACTCAATATCAGCAGCAGCATTAGCATAGTGTGCTAGCTTATCGTGATCATGGAAACGATAATTTTCTTCCCCTAAACCAAGCGATAAATGCCATTTCAAACGTTTTTCTTTCCAATGTTCATACCACTTTAATTCATCACCAGGGCGAACAAAGAATTGCATTTCCATTTGTTCAAATTCACGCATTCTAAAAATAAATTGTCTTGCAAC
>CAYRZY010000127.1:0-9143 GCA_964428855.1 uncultured Flavobacteriaceae bacterium | reverse complement strand
ACCTATACTTTTAAACATTTTTTTACTAGAATTTTACAAGTTCAAGTGAAATTCACCACAAAAGTAGAAGAGTTTATTGCTCATGAAGGTTTGAAATTAACCTATTCTAAAAAGGCATTAGGTAACGAGATTTTTATTAGAAGTACAGATTTACTTTTTGAGCAAGGTATCAATGATGCAGAAATAATAATGGGTAAATGGGATGGTGTTGCTTGTTTTTTTCAAACACGACAAGAAGCAACAGTCTCTTTTGATGTTTTTGCAGCAACTTTTTACTTATTAAGTAGGTATGAAGAATATTTACCTCATGTAAAAGACGAGCATGAAAGATTTACTGCTGAAGAAAGTATTGCTTTTAAATATGATTTTTTAGAAAAACCATTGATTGATATTTGGGCGTATAAATTTAAAAACCTTATAAAAGATAAATTTCCTGAATTTCAATTTTCTGAAAGAGAATTTGAATACCTTTCAACTATTGATGTTGATATCCCTTATACCTTTAAACATAAGGGATTGATAAGAGGTTTGAGTGGGTATTTGAAGGATTTGTCAAAGTTTAGATTGTATGATATTTGGTATAGAGCAATTGTGAATTTAGGATTTAGAAAAGATCCGTTTGATACTTTTGAGGAATTATTGAATTATCAAAAGCAGTACAAAATAAAAACACTTTTTTTCTTCTCTTTGGGCGATTATTCTACCTATGATAAAAATACATCTTTTAGGAATTCAAAATACCAGTCTTTAATAAAATCAGTGGCTGATTATGCTGAGGTTGGTTTACACCCATCCTATTTCTCATATAAAAATGAAGCTCTTTTACAAAAAGAAAAATTAAGACTAGAATCTGTTTTTAATAGACCTGTTGAAAAATCACGTCAACATTATTTACGGTTGGCAATACCAGAAACCTATCAAAATTTGATTAATTTAGAGGTGAAAGAAGACCATACTATGGGGTATGCAGATCATTATGGATTTAGAGCCAGTACTTGTACGCCTTTTTATTTTTATGATTTAGAGTTTGAAATTCAAACACCATTAAAAATATTTCCTTTTGCGGTAATGGATGGTACCTTGAAAGATTATTTAGAGTTATCTAACAAAAAATCTTTTGAGGTGATTATTAATTTGGCTTATGAAGTCAAAAAAGTTGACGGCACTTTTATTACACTTTTTCACAATGAAACGGTTAGTAATAGAGGACGCTGGAGACGTTGGCGAAAAATTTACATTGATGTTTTTAAAAAATTAGCTACAGTTTAGATGATAGAATATTTATCTAGAAATCAATTAAATATAGAAAAATACAACGCTTGTATTTCAAATGCTATCAACACAAGAATTTATGCTTATACTTGGTATTTAGATGCCGTTTGTGACGATTGGGATGTCTTGGTTAAAGACGATTACCAATTCGTTATGCCTTTGCCAACGCGTAAAAAATATGGAATTAATTATGTGTATCAAGCTCCTTGGATACAACAATTAGGTGTTTTTTCAAAGGATGTTATTGATGAAGGTTTGGTAGAGCGTTTTATAAAAATGATTCCTAAAAAGTTTAAATTGATTGACCTTCTTTTGAATGCTAAAAATGAGACTAACTCACTTGATGTTGAGATTAAAACTAATTATATTTTGTCTTTAAATCACAGCTACCAAGTGATAAGGAAGCAATATTCCAAAGGCAGAAAGAGTAGTGTTAAACAGGCAGTAAATTCTGATTTAGAAGTTATAGAAACTTGTAACCCTGATGAGCTTATTCAGCTTTTTAAAAAAAATAAAGGAACTGAATTGAACAGAAAAGATTCAGATTACGATGTTTTGAACAAATTAATCACTCATGCGTTGTCCATAAAATCTGCTAAATGCTATACTGTAGTCACTGCTGATAAAGAATTAATTGGCGGAGCATTTTTTTTAATAGACAAGCATAGAATTACCTATCTTTTTTCAGCTTTAAATAATGAAGGTAGAGAGAAACATGCGATGTCTTTTTTAATAGATACTATTATTAAAAGCAATGCAGAAACAAATTATATTTTTGATTTTGAAGGATCTATGCTAAAACCTATAGCATCATTTTTTAAGAGCTTTGGAGCTCAAAAAGAGAATTATTTTTGGTGTAAAAGAAGACTATTAATGTAAATGCACAAGCTAATTGAAACCTTCAATAAAGTCGGTAAACATAGTTTCAATTACTGACCAGTTGTATTTGGCCTCAGATAACTTTCTAGCATTTGTGCAATGAGACAAGTATAATGTTTTATCTTCTTGATAATTTTGAATCAATTTGGCAATGTTTTTATAATCTTTTGGGTTGACTAGGTATCCAAAACTTTCAGTATCAATTTCTTTTCTAATCGCTTTTAAATCAGAATATATTATGGGTCTTTGAAGGGCTATAAAGTAGAATAATTTGATAGGCAGGCAATGTGAGTTGATAAAATCAGCAGCTCTTAAATCAAGGAATACATCCGTATCGTTAATCAGTTCAATATAATTTGAGAGTTCTACAAAATTATAAAAAGTGAAAGCAATTTTATCATCCAATTCATTTATCAGCTTCAAACATGCTATTTTTTCTTTCGGATTGAACCTTCCGATGATTTTTACTTGAATATTTAGGTTGTCGTTATTTTTAATTAATTCTTTTAAAACATTTAAAAAATTAAATAATCCTTTGTCTTTACTTAAAGTACCAGAATAACTCAACCTAAGTAAATTAGTAGAAATACTAGGGGTAGTTTGAGTGATGTATTCTTTTTTAGGATAATAAGGAATTTGTATATTTTCTTTTTTTGAGAATAGTTTTTTGGGAATCAAGCCTTTGTAATGTTCTCCATATATAAACCTGTCAGAGAGTGAACATGAATATAGAAAAGCTATAAAATAAGGAATGGCATAAAATAATCTTAGAAGAAAAGGATGCTTTTCTAGTTGGTTTTTTGAAGGATACCATTCTGTGATGTCATAAATTATTTTGACATTTTTATCCTTTGCATATTTCTTTGTTGCAATAATTGGGAGCGGTTCTAAACAGATAATAACATCAGGATTGAACTGTGAAAGTTTTTCAATATAAATTTCTATTTTTTGTTTCCTGTTAAAGTTTAATCCGTTAAAACTTGATATGGAAATTTCACCTTCCGTTTCAAAATAGCCTTCACTGGTAACAATAAAAATTTTATGGTTTTTTTGTGCCAATGTTTTAGCAAAGTGATGATACAGTCTATCATCATCATACTTATGTGCAGAAGAAAGGATGGCTATTTTCATTCTTTGTTAGGTGTTTGATTGATGAATTTTGTGTAGTAATAAAAGAAAAATACCATACAGAAAATGCCTGTAAACCACATTAAAAATGCAGAGGTAAGTGCAGCACCGAAAATTCCGTAAATCGGGATAAGAGCATAGTTTAAAGCGATGTTTAATAGGATAGCTATTGAGATAATAATAAAATTGACATGAGATTTTCCTATGGATGAAAGGAGATTCCCGAAAAGACCTCTTAAAATTAATATTCCAGATATTCCGATAGATAAAATCATTAGTGTTGGATAGTGTATAGCAAAACCAACATCAAAAAGTTTGAGAAAAAACTTACCAAATAAAAAGATTACAAGTAAAAATCCGATGCTTATAAAACTAAAAAGAATCATGTAATTTTTTATATACGCATAGATGAAGTTTTTATTGGTAAGTTTTTCGGTGAATTCTACAAAATCAGTAACCATTACAGCATTTGATAAAAACAAAATACTAAAAGGTATTAGGCTGACATATTTAAAAGCGGTAACCATCTCCATATCAGATAGTAAATTTCCAATCAAAAGAATGTCAATTGAAATAAGCAATACTGATGTGACATTTGCCATACTTGCAAAGAGACCATATCGCCAAAAAGTAGGGTTTATAAAGTCAAAATTATTGGATGATTTCCAGTTGAATTTTATTTTTTTTATAAAAAATATAAAGGTTAATAAAGGGGTTAAAATCAATGCGAATGCATACCCCAATTCTTTAAAAAAATAACTCAAGCTGAAAACTAAAACTACAAGGATACTATTATAACTAAACTCAGCAAAAGCAAAGGTTTTGTTTTGTTTTTGGATTCTAAACTGAATTTGAATGATTTCAAATAAGAATTGTGTGCCAAATGCAAACGCCAAAAATTTTAAATAGTAGGCAGTTTTTGAGTTGTCGAAATCAATAAGATAAGAAAATAATAGCGTTATTATTGAAAACCCGAGACTAATCAACAATCCTTTTTTGAGGATAAAAGTAAATAGCTTGTTTTTTTCTTCTACGGTCTTTAATAAGGCTCCATAACGAATCAAGCCTTGGTTTAAACCAAAACTAGCAATAGGTGAGATGAATAAAATAATTTGAAATGCATAAATAACCACACCTAATTTTTCATCTAGAATCATCTGTAAGGCAATCCAAGAGGCAAAAAAAGACAACAATCTAGAGCCAATCGAAGCGGCTAAGATATAATTGCCAGATCTTCTTGAAAAAGAGGCTAGAAAATTGAATAAACTTTTCAAGTAAAAGTGTTTTAGTGTATTTTAGCAAGCTAAAATAAAACACTTTTATTTAAAAAGCACAATTTGGACATAAAACATATATTTTTCGACTTAGATCACACTTTGTGGGATTTTGAAACCAATTCAGCTAAAACCTTCGAATTTATTTTTAAAGAAAATAATATTGATGTTTTATTAGATGATTTTTTGCACCATTATGTACCCATAAATCACCAGTATTGGAAATTATATAGAGAAGAAAAAGTCACTAAATCTATACTTCGTTACAAACGACTAAAAGACTCATTTAATGGTATGAACCATCATATTTCTGATAAAATGATAGATCATTTGGCTGATGTATATATTGATAATTTGCCTAATTATAATACGCTTTTTGACGGAGCAATTGATTTATTAGATTATTTAAAGCCAAATTTTCAGTTACATATTATTACCAATGGTTTTGAAGAGGTGCAAACAAAGAAAATGAAATCATCAGGTATTCTACATTACTTTGATAAAATTATTACTTCTGAAAGTGTAGGGGTTAAAAAACCCAATCCGAAAATTTTTAATTATGCATTAAATTTAGCAGATGCTCATGTTGACCAAAGTATAATGATTGGCGATAATTTTGAAGCAGATATTTTAGGAGCACAACAGGTAGGTATGCAGACCATTTTCTTTAATTATCATAAAAAGGAGGTGCAGCATAAGTCAATTATTGTTAATAATTTGGCTGAAATTAAGCAATATCTATAATTTAAAATCCGTTATTTTAATGATGAGGCTTGTTGTTCTATTATTTTTACTAATGACATTCAATTGTTTAAGTGTGAAAGCTCAAAACAAACAATTTCTCTACGGCTTTAAAGAAATTCCTCAATCCCTATTAGAAAACCCTGGAGGTGAAGTTAACTACAAAAAACATATAGGGCTACCTTTTTTATCCGGAATTTATATAAATGCAGCAACCAATAATAAATTAATAAGTAATTTATTTGCCAAAGGAGTAGATATAAATGATAGATATCAAGATATAATCCATGAGTTGTCTTCAGATGATTTTCTTATAATAAATGAAAGATTAGATATTATTAATATAGGTTATAAGCTAAAAAATGGTAAAGATTATATTAATTTCGGATTCTATCAAGAATTAGATTTGATTGCTTACCATCCTAAAGATTTGGCAGTTTTATACTATCAAGGTAATAATGACAGAAGCGGTAGTCTTAGTTTAAATCAGAATTTCAATTTTGATAATGTCAATTATAAGGGCGAGGTTTTTGGTGTTTTTCATATAGGAATATCAAGAAAGGTAAATGAAAAATTAAATATAGGTGCGAGGGTAAAATTATATTCAGGAGCTTATAATATTCAATCAATTAATAATAGAGGAACAATCACGACACAACAAGACAATAACAATAACTTCCAAACAACACTAAAAGATGTAGATGCAAACTTTAGCAGATCAGGACTTACTGGAATTTCGAGTAGTAATTTTATTGGTAATGCAATTAAAAACGGACTGTCAGGAGGTAATTTAGGATTAGGTTTAGATCTAGGGTTTACTTATCATTTTAGAGAAGATTTGACGCTTTTAGGAAGTGTTTTAGATATAGGATTTATAAATTATTCTAAGGATATTAACACCTATAGTATAAGTGGTAATATTGAAATCAATGGATTGGATATATTGAATCCTCCAACTGATAAACCCTTAGATTATTGGGAAGATATCAGAGTAGATGTTGATTCTCAAATTTCAATAGATACCTTACACTCTTCTTTTGTTTCCTTTAGATCGCCTAAAATATATACTTCACTTTTTTACAAATTTGAAAGAGATTATGGTAGGAAAGGATCATGTACTTCCGTACCAAATCTAAATCATAGAGCGTATTTAAATGAAGTAGGTGTGCAGATACACACTGCCTTTAGGCCTGTAAAACCACAAATGGCAGCGTCATTATTTTATACTAGACGTATTGCAAAATTTTTAAAAGCGAAGGTTACGTATACTGTTGATTCTTACTCCTTTTATAATATTGGCTTGGGTGTTTCTTCTCAATTCGGAAAATTTAATTTTTATGCTGCTGCGGATAACCTTTTAGGAGTGGCTGATCTGTACAATTCAAAAAAAATATCTGTGAGTTTAGGGATGAACTTAATTTTTGAATAATAAAATTACCTATATTTATAGGCTAATTAAAATTACACACATGAAGCTCAAATTACTTACTCTAGTTTTTACAATTTTTATTTCGAATGCTATTATAGGTCAATCCTTAAATGAATATAAGTATATAATTATACCTTCAGAATTTGATTTTTTAAAATATGCAGATCAACACGAGTTAAATTCATTAACTAAATTCTTATTTGAAAAAGAAGGTTTTAAAACGATTTATGATAATGTAGAAAGACCAGCTGACTTGTCAAACAATCCTTGTTTAGGTCTGACTGCTGATGTGTTTAATGATTCAGGAATGTTTACCACAAAATTAACTATTGAATTGACCAATTGTAAGAATCAGAAGATCTTAGCTAGTGAAATAGGAAAAAGTAAAGAGAAGGATTATAAAAAAGGCTTTCAAGAGGCATTACGAAATGCTTTTAAGTCAGTTTCAATGTTGGATTATAATTACGTAAATAAATCATCAGTTGTAGTTAAAGAAAGCGTTCAAAGAATTGAGCCAGTAAATGCTGTAAGTGTTGAAAGTGTTGAAGGTGAAATAATAGAAATAGTAGAAGTAGATGATGTTGTCTCAAAAGTTGAAGATGTTGTAGAACCAATTAACACGCCAAATAATAATGTAGTTACCGAGATACCAAATAACACATCTTCTCAAACTGATGTTTTAGAAAAAGAGATTAAAGTTATAGAAAAGAATGCGAATGTTTTATACGCTCAAGCCAATCCTTTAGGTTATCAATTGGTTGATAGTACGCCAAAAGTGATTTATGTTTTGTTGAAATCTAGTCAAGAAAATATTTATTTTTTGAGATATAAAAAAGGAATTGTCTATAAAGAAAATAACCAATGGTTTGTTGAGTATTATGATTTGGATAAGCTGGTTAGAGAGGTTGTATCAATTAAGTTTTAACTATCTAGGTAGAACTGACAATTGGTTACAGATGTCACTTCGAGCCTGCCTGCGGTAGGTAAGTTTTTTTTGTAACGATAGTGAAAAAAATGTATCGAGAAGTTGTGATTTATATTATATATTAAGCTTCTAATATTTATGAAAATCTACTATGTATATATTTTAAAATGTGCCGATGATAGTTATTATACAGGTATTACTTCAAATTTATCTCAAAGAATAGGAGATCACAGTAATGGAAAACATAGAGATAGTTATACTTTTATAAGAAGGCCATTAGCATTAATGTTTTATTGCGAATTTACCGATGTAAATTTGGCAATATTATCTGAAAAACAAATTAAAAAGTGGTCAAGAGCTAAAAAAGAAGCTCTAATAAATGATGAGTATGAGAAATTACCCAATCTTTCAAAAAAGAAATTTTAGAAGTTAAAGTTCTCGATACGATGCGTAATAAGTTAGATGTATTTGAAATTTCAATTGCATCACTCGAACTGACAATTGGTTTGCAAGATGTCACTTCGAGTGTTTTTCGTAGTGATAGCGAAGAGAAATGTATCGAGAAGCATTATGTTTTGTACTTTTCCCTATAAAGAACATGCTGATATTAATAATCATATTTATCTTTCCAACGTTTTTTTAGAAAGTCTCTAAAATTATTTTCTCTTGCATTGTTTCCAGGTTCGTAGATTTTTGTGTTTTTTATTTCATCAGGTAAAAACTCCTGTTTAGCAAAATTATCATCATAATTATGAGCGTATTTATAATTTTTGCCATAGTCTAAATCCTTCATTAACTTAGTAGGAGCATTCCGTAAATGTAAAGGTACAGACAAATCTCCAGTCTGTTTTACCAATTGTTGAGCCTGACCAATTGCCATGTATGAAGCATTGCTTTTAGGTGAGTTTGCCAAATAAACAGCACATTGACTTAATATAATTCTAGATTCAGGATAGCCAATCATTGCAACCGATTGAAAAGTAGTATTTGCTAGAATTAGTGCAGTCGGATTTGCATTACCGATGTCTTCAGATGCTAAAATTAGCATTCTACGGGCTATAAATTTCACATCTTCACCGCCCTCTACCATCCTAGCCAACCAGTATACAGCTGCATTTGGGTCGCTTCCGCGGATAGATTTGATAAAAGCAGAGACAATATCATAATGTTGTTCGCCAGTTTTGTCATACCTGACCGTGTTTGTTTGAACTTTCGCTAAAACCTTATCATTGGTAATTACAACTTTATCATCTTCAGAATTGACAATCAATTCAAAAATATTTAGCAATTTTCGAGCATCACCACCCGAAAGTTGTAATAAAGCATCCGTTTCTTTGAGTTTTATTTTCTTTTTTGAAATAATTTCATCTTCATCAATTGCTCTATGCAATAAGGCAATTAAATCATCCTTGTCAAAAGAATTTAAAATATACACCTGACAACGAGAGAGTAGGGCAGGGATGACTTCAAAACTAGGGTTTTCTGTAGTTGCACC
>CAYRZY010000126.1:0-9180 GCA_964428855.1 uncultured Flavobacteriaceae bacterium | reverse complement strand
GTAAATAACATTGATATCTTTATAGGATTTGGTCATATTGGTCCAATTTTATTACCAATGTCAATTGCTGGTGCAGGAATTATTATTTCTTTAGTAGGTACAATGTTAGTTAGTATTAAATCAAATGATGCAAAAGCAGCTCAAGTAATGGGTGCTTTAAATAAAGGAAACTGGTTCTCAATTGTTTTAGTAGCAATTTCATCTTATTTCTTAGTAACTTGGATGTTACCTGAAACAATGAAAATGAATTTCTTTGAAACTGGAGGAAATATATTAAAAGATATTACAGCCTTAAGAGTATTCGGAGCTACAATAGTTGGTTTAATAGTTGGTGGAGGTATTTCATCAGTAACTGAATACTATACAGGATTAGGTAAAAAACCTATTTTAAATATTGTACAAAAATCGGCTACTGGAGCAGGAACAAATATTATTGCAGGTTTGGCAACAGGAATGATTTCTACATTTCCAACAGTAATTTTATTTGCTGCGGCAATTTGGTCTTCTTATGCATTGGCAGGATTTTATGGTGTTGCAATGGCAGCATCAGCGATGATGGCAACAACAGCTATGCAATTAGCAATTGATGCTTTTGGACCTATTGCAGATAATGCAGGTGGTATTGCAGAGATGAGTGAACAAGATCCGATTGT
This sequence comes from uncultured Flavobacteriaceae bacterium, assembly GCA_964428855.1. GTDB lineage: Bacteria > Bacteroidota > Bacteroidia > Flavobacteriales > Flavobacteriaceae > Aureibaculum. The sequence continues at coordinate 8,527 of CAYRZY010000126.1, read as the reverse complement.
TAGAGAACGTACAGATATTTTAGATACAGTTGGTAATACGACAGCTGCAACTGGTAAAGGTTTTGCCATTGCTTCTGCTGCATTAACGTCACTAGCACTTTTTGCTGCGTATGTAACATTTACTGGAATTGACGGAATTAATATTTTTAAAGCACCCGTTTTAGCCATGTTATTTATTGGAGGAATGGTACCAGTAGTATTCTCTGCTTTGGCAATGAATGCGGTTGGTAAAGCTGCAATGGAAATGGTGTATGAAGTTAGACGTCAGTTTAAAGAAATTCCAGGAATTATGGAAGGAACTGGTAAACCAGAATATGATAAATGTGTAGAGATTTCTACCAAAGCATCTTTAAAAGAAATGATGTTACCAGGCTTGTTAACTATTGGTTTCCCATTAGTAATTACATTCTTACCAATGGTCTTTGGAATGGATAGATTAATGATTGCCGAAATGTTAGGTGGTTATATGGCTGGTGTTACTGTGTCTGGTGTGCTTTGGGCAATCTTCCAAAATAATGCTGGTGGTGCTTGGGATAATGCAAAAAAATCTTTTGAAGCAGGAGTTATGATTAATGGTGAGATGACTCACAAAGGTTCTGCTGCTCACGAAGCTGCAATTACAGGTGATACAGTTGGTGATCCGTTTAAAGATACTTCCGGACCATCAATGAATATCTTAATTAAATTAACCTGCCTTATCGGATTGGTTATTGCTCCAATTTTAGGAGGACATACAGGTGAGGTTAATCAAGCTGATATGACTACAGTTGAGGTTACAGAAACAATTACTGACAATACAACTACTGAGGTGAAAGTTTTGATGAAGAATGAAAATGGCGAAAAAAATGCAACAGTAATCACAACTACTGAAGTTGATGGTAAAAAAGAAGTAAAAGTTGAAACCTTAGAAGGTGATGATGTTGATATTTTAGTTTCAAATCAAAAACAGTAATTTATATTTTACACATAAAAAAAGGCGAACTTTTCAGTTCGCCTTTTTTTATGGTCGTAAATCACCGTACTCTATCCAAATTTTCATCTACATTTTTATTCTTATAAACAGAGTTTTTGATTTTTCCAAAAGTATATTTTAATGCTAAAGAAACTTCATTAGCATCTGTAAAGTAAGTTGTATTTATTTTTATCCTATTCATGGTGTAGTTTTCTTTAAATATCATACTTTTAAAAATATCATTAAAGCTTAGTGTTGCATTGAACTTCTTAAAGAATTTCTTTGTAAAGGATGCATTTACTACAATAATAGTATTTCGTTTAAAGATGCCTTCATTACGTTTTGTATATCCCCAACTACTTAATGAAAAAGAACTGGAATTATTAATTTTAAATTGATGACGTGTATAAAAATATAAATATGGACTGCCTTTTTCAACAATAGCATTAGTATCTGTTATCGTATTTTTATTAAAACTTAATACATTTGTTGAACTCCAAAATTTATACTTAATAGGAATAACCAAGTCAATAGTTATACCTGATTCATTTTTAAAGTTATTTGATGAAATGGTAGTGATTTTGGTTAGACCATTATAAGAAAAATTATAAAAATCAGGATCAATTGTATGATAGTAAGTGAAACCTATGGAATTATCTTGATACTGAAATTTTAAAGAAAGTTCATCTGTTAAAGATGGTTTAAGATTTGTATTTTTACTCCATTCTAAAAATGGATTAATATAAGTTGAGGTGGAACTAGTTGCTGTATAATTTGGTCTTTTAATACTCTTAGAATAATTTAAGCTTATATTTTTTGTACTATCAATTTCGAAATTGACACTAGCTTTTGGAAATAAATGGGTATCTTCTCTATCAATTAACAATATATTTGAATCATTAAAACCGTTTTTTACTTGGGTGTTTTCTATACGAAGACCCGTTACAAAATCAAATTTACCTGATTTACCAATTAATTGTGAGTATACAGAAAAATTTTCTTCTGTATTATCAAACCTAGAACTAATTTTAGTTGGTGGACTAATAATATCTATGTCTGCAAAAGAATTGGTTTTACTTTTTGAAAGAACTGAGCCTACTTCAATTTTATACTTATTTTTAAACTCTTTTTCAAAATCTATTTTTAATGAATATGCATCTATATCAAATTTTTGCAATCTATGTTGTGATGCAATGAATGAAGTATTATTAAAATTATCAGAGATATCACTTTTTAATTCTTGACTGTATATTGTGTATTGAGCTCCAAAAAACAGATTACCCCATGTATTTAAAGATTTAAAATAATTGATATTGGTGCTTGAAAATAATCTATGGTCATTATTGTTACTATGGGTAAGTATCCTATTTTCAATTGTATTTTCTTTCTGATGAGTTTTAGTATCTATTTCGAAAGCAGCCCATTGTGTTCTTAATTTGGTGCTTATTGAAAAATAATCATTGGTGTTAATTTGAAAATAAATTCCACCTCCAAAAATAAGTTGAGGCATTTTTGAGGGAGCTGCTTCAACCAAAAAATCAGATTCAATATTTTCATCTAAAATAATAAAATGAGAACCATTACTTTCCCACGGTCTTTTTTGGTTGTATGAAGCATTAAATTTAAATTCTAATTTATCTTTTTTCCAGCTAAAATTACTATTCAAAAAATTATTAAAGTACTTCTTGAAAGAAGCTGTTTCTGAAAAAGTTGCTTTAAAACCATCTTGATGATTTGTTTTTCTAGCAATTAAAATTACACTTCTACCTTCCGCTTCATATTTAACGGATGGATTTTTAATAATCTCTATACTTTTAATAGCATCAATAGAAAGACTATTCAATTCTTCAAAAGAGATTTTTTGATTGCCCAGATAAATTAACGGATTGCCTTTACCTATAATACTAATTGAATTTCCATCTGGACTTATTTGAATCGTTGGCAACTTCGAAAGTAAATCAACTGGATTAGATTCAGAGGAAAAGATAGTATTTGCAACATTAATTTTTAGGTTTCCACCAATATTTTCGATAGGTTTTTTAGTAGCTGTAATTTGTACTTCATCAAGTTCAGTAGTCTTTTCTTGTAGAATAATATTTATTTGGATGTGCTTATCAAGTGTGATTTTTTTTGTAAATTCTTTAAAACCTAAGCTAGATATCTTTAAAAGACACGTTCCTTCTAAGACAGATTCAAAATAAAAATCACCATTCTCTATAACTGTATATTTTATTATTTTCTCATCTTTTTCAGATAATAAGAGAACATCGCCTATAGAAATACAATTTTCTTGATTGGTAACAATTCCTCTTAAACTATAATGACTTTGAGCTGAAATAGTATTACATATAATTAGTAATAGAATTATTTTTATTATAATGTTCATGCTTATAGAATTATAAGACAAAGAACATTAACTAAAGTAAGAATGTAATAAAATAAGGGGTTGAAAAAAGTACTAGTACCCGTACTAATTTTTGAATTTCAATTCTAATTCATTTCTATTAGAAATGTTTAATTTCTGGTAAATATTAGTAATGTGAGTTTTAACAGTGCTTAAACTGACAAACAATTCATTGGCGATTTCTTTGTTGCTTTTACCTTGTAGGATAAGATTTTTAATGTTTACTTCTTGTTTGCTAAGTGAGACTACAGATTTATTTTTATTTATTTTCAATGAATGAACAAAAGCTAATAGGCCAAAAACAATGCATCCTAAAATTATATTTATCCATTTACTAATGGCGTATTTTTCTTCAATTTCATTTTTAGTAATCGCAATTAGTTTATTCTCTAAAAATGCATATTCAGAAGGATTGATATCACTAACTTTTAGTTCGGATAATAAATCAACATAATAAGTTGTGTTCAATAAAATATCTTTTTCTAGAAGCTTTTTAGCATTCAATTCTTTAAGACTAAGTAATTTTACAGCTAGAATTTGTAAAGAATCTTTAGAGTAAGAACGTATTTCGTCTAAGTATTTTTTCTCTTTAAATTTTTTGGTATTTAATTTAGTTTTTAGAGCATTTAATTTTTGCCACTCTTTATCTGCAACATTGGAAGTGCTATAATCAGAAAAGGGAATTGTACTTTGCTTAAAATGAATGGAATCATTATTGGTAAAAATAAATTTTTTAGAATTTGTTAAAGAATCTTTGCCATTGATGTAAATCTGGTATAATAGCTGACTTTCAGGAAGTATTTTATTAAAATAAAAATAGCCTTTTTCATTTACAGGTGAACTCGCAACAATTTTAGAAATTGTACCAGACTTAATATTATCTCTAATAAGTTGTATAAGAACTACTCTTTTTTCGCTAGATAATGAATCTTTAATGTTTATATAGCCCGAAATAGTACTCTGAGCATAAAGAATTGAGCTATAGAATAGGACAAGTAATAAAACAAATGCTTTATTCATTAAAAAGTACTTTAATTAAAACAAACCGTGCAGTTGAGCATCAATTTTGTCAATAATTACACCTAAGTCTTCAGGTTTGTCAACTATATTCAGATTGTCGATATCAACAATTAGTAATTTTCCTTTGGTATATGTCGTTATCCAAGCTTCATAGCGTTCATTCAATCTGCTTAAATAATCGATACTAATGGTGTTTTCGTATTCTCTACCACGATTATGAATTTGCCCTACTAAGGTTTGAATATTTGCTCGTAAATAAATTAATAAATCGGGTGGAGATACCAATTTTTCCATCAATTCAAACAATGTTGAATAATTGGTAAAATCTCTATTTGACATTAAGCCCATCGCATGTAGGTTAGGAGCAAAAATATGAGCATCTTCATAGATGGTTCTGTCTTGAATAATATTTTTACCACTCTCATGGATTTCTAATATCTGACGAAATCGACTATTTAAAAAATAGATTTGAAGATTAAAAGACCATCGTTCCATTTCAGAATAAAAGTCATCTAAATAAGGATTGTCTTCAACAGACTCAAAATGAGGTGTCCATTTATAATGTTTCGCCAATAGTTTGGTTAAGGTGGTTTTTCCTGCTCCAATGTTTCCTGCAATAGCAACGTGCATTTTTTTTGTTTTAGGTTTTAAAGGTACTTAATTTTTTACAATTCTATAGCGATGAATTGTAGTTCCGTCAAATATATACATATCATTTTTATTTACATAAAAACTTTGGATAGATATTTTATCCTTAAGATGAATTGGTACAGAAATATCATCATAATGGTATAGATTAGTGCCTTTTAAATAGATTAAGGTATTTTTAAAAAAGGTAACATCCGAAAAGTTTGGTAATTCTATGTTTTCTATAAATGTACCATATTCATCAAAATGTAAGACACTTTTTTCGCCAATTAACCAACAATTTTTATAGGTACTAACTATTTTTTTCACTTTAAATCCTTCTTGATAAAAGGATAAGGACTGTGTTGTAAACTGTATTTTATGATTCTGGTAATTATACAAATGTAAGGTATTATCATCCAAACTATAAATCCATAAATTATTATTTGACGATCCATTCACTAAAAATGCATTTTTAGAAAAGGAAGTATTGTTAAAGTTAAGAGGTCTAGACAATTCATTCAAGTTATTATCTACAAGTAAAATTGTATTGAAATTTCTATAAAAAAGGATAATTTTTAAGGGGTTTTTAATATCTACTGATGTTATTTCACCCAATTGAGTATTGGTATAGTTATAAGTATTTTTACTAGTTTTTTTATAAAAAGTATTGTTTTTTATGTAATAGAGATTATTAAAATCATCAACACCAATAAACTTATCAGCGTTAAGTGTTGTGCTTTTAATAAAAGCGGTTTCAATAATAGTATCCTTTTTTTGAGCATGTGCAAAAATGCATCCTAAAGATAAAAGTAAAAAAGCAAAGATTTTCATTACAAGATTAAATTTAGCATTCAAGTTTGATACGCACATTTTCTACACTTTCAGTAGTGCCTACCAGCGTTACAATATCACCAAGTCGAAGTCTTGTATATCCATGAGAAATAATTACTTGACCTTTACGCACAACAGAAAGCACAATTACATCTGTAGGGAAGCGTAAATCACGCAACGTCATACCATGAATGTCTTTATTTCTAATTTCAACATCAATAGAATCTTGGTTTTGATCTAAACCAAGTAACATAGAGGTTGCATTTGGTGATCTTACAAAATGATCTAATAAGTTAATCATTGCCAAAGAAGGATCTATAGTACGTACACCTAAACTTTTAAATTTTTCTAAGTAAGATCTGGTACCGTTAAAACGAACTATAATGTCTTTTGTACCTACGTGTTCATAAACAAGTTCAGAAATTTTATAATTTTCATTATCAGACATTAAACAAACGATTACATCTGCACCATCAAGCTTTAAATTTTTAAATGATTGTAATGAAATGTCATTAATTGTAATGACTTCAAAGTCATTATTATCTTGTTTAATATCATCAGAAATAGCAATAATTTTAGGAACCCAACCATGTTGTTTTAATGACATAGCTAATGCAATAGATTGGCTTTCTAATCCGAAAATTATGGCATCTCTAATTCCGTCATATTCAGGAGTTGTATGTTTTAGATGGCTTTCACCTACTAAATTAATTGCCATTTTAAATAAAGGCGGTCCAATCAATTGATTAATAACTATAATGGCAATAATAATGGTTTGAAATTCATAGCCCCAAGTAGGGAATTCTGCTGCAATTATTGTTGTTAAACCCAATGCTACTCCAGCTTGAGTCACATAAGGCATCCAAGAAATATAAGTATATTTTTTATCATCTTTAGCAGCAATAACTCCAAAAATTCCACCAAGAATCATCGTAAAAATACGAAGTGCAAATAATGCAAGAGCTATCCAAAAAACCTTAGCTAAGGTTTGTAATGAAAGAGAAGCACCAGTCAGTGTAAAGAAAACGATGAAAACTATTGGACTTATTTCTTCCAATAACTCTACAAATTCAATTCTGTTTTTGGTGTAGTTGGTAATGTAAAAACTACCAATAATACAAATTAATAATGGCTCTAAAACAATTTCATGATGAAAGATACTTTCGGTATTTTCTTTTACAAAAGAGGCTAATAAGTAAACTCCAAAACCTAATAATGTAATGATAATAGCTTTTACATGTCCGTTGATTTTTAGAGATAATGGAATCTGAAGTATTTTACCAAGCAAAACACCGAGTCCGAATGAAAGTACCAATTCAATAGCCAGAAAAAGTAAAAAAGTAAACCCTAATTCCTCACCATTAATCACAGCCTTAGCAATAGAGAAGCAAATGGCAAATAGAATAATTACCAATACATCTTTTACTACGGTAACACCCATGGCTGTTTTGGTAAAAGGGCCATTGGCACGTAATTCATTAATTACAGCGATGGCTGAAGAAGGCGACCGAGCTACAAAAATAACACCGAATAAAACAGCAATAATTATCTTAACTTTTGATGACAGTTCTGTCATAAAAGGGATATAGTCTGCTGCGTAATATATAACAACAGCACTCAATACAAAGGTGATCACCAATTGCCCAATGGTCATCCATTTGATACTACTAATTCTACTACGTAATTCTTTTAAGTACAATTCAGAACCTGCAGAAAAAGCAATAATGGCTAACGCGATATCATTTAAAAAATTAAGCTTAGGAAGTGTTGCAGAGGGAATAAAATTTAAAACTGATGAACCTGCAACAATACCAGTAATAATTAAGCCAGTTATTAAAGGAAACTTTATTTTTTGAAATACTTTTGCAATTTCATAAGCAGCAATAGCCACAATAAAAAAACCAGTTAAAAGAATAAAGAACTGTGCGTTCATAGAGTTATTTAAGTTTGATAAGTTTAATTAAATAAAACTTATACAAGTCTGCAATATAAACTAAAATATGGACATAACTTTGTTAAGCTATTCCTGAAATTTATTATTTTAAACAGTCACTAGAAATCTTATCTTTACATTTTTAATCTCTCATTGAGGGTTTAATTATTTGAGGCTTACCTCGAAATAAAAAATGTTTTTTCGAAAACATACTTCCTACCCTTGGGTTGAGGTTGTTAATTTCGAAAATTAATCTAAAATTAATTAATGTTAGAATTAGCAGGTATCATCATATTAGGAATTTTAGCCCAATGGGTAGCATGGAAATTTAAAATTCCAGCCATTTTACCATTGTTATTGATAGGATTATTAGTGGGTCCAATTGCGGCAGAATTTTTATCAGAAGATGGTACAAAATGGATAGAACCTATTTGGAATGGTAAAGAAGGACTCTTTCCAGGAGAGAGTTTGTTTTACTTTGTTTCGCTGGCAATCAGTATTATCCTTTTTGAAGGCGGACTCACACTAAAACTCAAAGAAGTAAAAAATGTAAGTAAAGTTATTTCTAAACTCATCAGTTTAGGCTCTTTAGTTACCTTTATTGGTGCAGCTTTAGCGGTACATTATATTTTTAATTTAAGTTGGCAAATTTCGTTCCTTTTTTCAGGATTAATTATTGTTACAGGCCCTACGGTAATAACGCCAATTTTACGAAATATACCTTTAAAGAAAGATATTTCTGCCATATTAAAATGGG
>CAYRZY010000125.1:0-9191 GCA_964428855.1 uncultured Flavobacteriaceae bacterium | reverse complement strand
AGCCAGCCCTTTATTCATAAATAGTAGTAAGAACAGTATTACGACAAGTAAAAAATTATATTTTTTCATATTCGTATTATTTAAGGAAAGCTTCTCAAATTTAATCATTTTATAAAAGTTTGATTTTTAGTTATTTAAATTATTCAACATCATTTTCCATAGCGTATTTTTCATTTTTTCTTTAAAAAATCCAAAGTGCCCAATCTTGGTAGTCCTAAAATGAACCAGATTGAGATGTTTTCTCGTTCGCTGTGTATTATTATATTTCTCTGTTATCCAATCAACGGCTTTTTTTGGTGCGAATCTATCATCACTAATACTGTATGAAATTAATGCACAATTAATTTTACTATAATAAAGCTTATCAATATCAATATGGTCAAATAAATAGTTTGGACTAACGCACCATTTTCTCCATTCTAAAGACATACTGCGTGGTAAATCTTCCATTATCTTAAATCGCTTTCCCGGAAAAAATCCATATATTCTTGTAAGTAAGGGAAATAGAAGATACCAATTGAATAACATTCTAAATCGTTCTATTCCTTTCCAAAATTTCCAATATCCGCCTTGTGCAGCAATTAAAATAATTTTATCAATACATAAAGATGAGGGAGCTAAACCAATTAATTGTCCACCAATGCTATGACCAATAACAATCATATTGTTATTAAGGTATTTATTTCTATAAAACTGTAATACAGCTTCAAGATCATTATTTCCCCAGTTAGATGCGGTTGTATCAAACTTTTTTAAAGACTCAATTTTTGATTCACCAATTCCAGAAAAATCAAATGTATAGGTATTATATCCCTTATATTGTAGAAATTTTGCAAATTTGAAGTAATACGATTGTTTTACTCCAGTAGCGGGTGCTATTATTACAATTCCTTTAGCTCTTATAACAGATTCAAATTCTGTTACTGTTATTTTATATCCAATCTTCGTTTTAATTCTTCTTTTCTGCATAGAGTTATTTTGATTGGTACTAATTATATGGTATAAGAATCAAATAAAAGCAATACTGATGACACCCAACATCTAAAAAAAGTAAGTGGTAATATACATCAAGTAAGTGGCAATAAATTTAGGTTAAGTGGTTATTATGTTTATTATTGAAAGCAGTATTAATTTTGTCAGACGTCTTTAAATACACACTGAGCAGAATACTAAGACTAGATATCAGAAGGAAAATGTCATAGTTAATAAAACGATATCTCTTAAGTAAGCACGGTTTAGTGCCGAAAAATAGTAAGGATTGGTTCATTTATTCGCCCCTCCCTAGTGTATCCCGTTCTGTAAATGCAAACTGGTTGGGATTAGTTACCTGGATTCCTAAGACCTTTAGTTTTGTGTTGGGATTGGCTCGTTTTACTCGCCCTTCCCTAGTGTATCCCGTCCTGTAAATGCAAACTGGTTGGGATGATTGGTTAGCTAGATTCCTAAGATCTTTAGTTTTGTGTCGGGATTGGCTCGTTTTACTCGCCCTTCCCTAATGTCACCAGTCCTGTAAATGTAAAAGCTGTCCTTCCAGCCGAAACAAGTAAATTATAAAGATGTCGGGATTCATTGCTTACTGTGCAATGGTCCCTATTGCCATCCAGTTCTGTAAATAAAAAACTGCAAATGGCCTTAGCCATTTAGCGTATTGTGCAAAAAAAATGCTCAAGCGAGCTTGGCAATTTTTTTGCACAACCCACTTAAGCATTTTTTATTTAATCGTGGAGACGGAGGGACTCGAACCCTCGTCCAAACAAGCAACTAAAGTGCTTTCTACATGTATAGTTCTCGATTGATTTTCGACAAATAGCTGACCGAAAACCGCCCACTAGATGCTTAACTTCTTTAGTTTCGAAATACTACCAAAGTATTAGTACTTCTAGGTTTACTTTTACGATGTCTCAATCCCGATTACTCGAGGAGAACGCCGTTAACCAAGGCTTTCAGGAGACATAAAGCTTCTCTACCTAGTAGAGACTTAGCTTAATCCTACTATAATTCAGATTATGCAGCTAAAGCGTAGTTATTCTCGCCGTTTAAAAGTTGAAATTGAGATTTACGAGTGCTATTTCATTACTCGACATGCTTACAGTCCAATTGGTCTTGCTGTCAAAACCAGTCGTCCCCTTAATGAAATAGATAAACTTTGTTTATCATTATTGAATTAATCCTGAATTTATTTCAGGAACTCATCAAAATATTTCATAGTATCCTTTCAAATAGAAAGAAGTCTGCAAATATACAGTTTTTACAATACCTATAACTTGTAAAAGTGTATAATTCATAATACATTGCAACAAATTTTATACCATAAAATAATCCATGAAATTTGTCCTTATCAAAGAACGAAAAAATCCACCCGACAGAAGGGTAATTTTTTCACCAAAAGCTTGTAAAGCCTTAGTAGCTTCAAATCCTGATTTAGAATTAAAAGTAGAAAGTTCTGACCTAAGAATTTTTACAGATGAAGCGTATAAAAATCAAGGAATTGAAGTAATTAATGATGTCTCTGATTGTGAGGTTTTATTGGGTGTAAAAGAAGTGCCCATTGAAGATTTGATTCCGAATAAAAAATATTTTTTCTTTTCGCATACCTATAAAAAACAGCCCTATAACAGAAAGTTATTACAAGCCATTCTCAATAAAAATATTGAATTGTACGACCATGAAGTGATTACAAATACAAAAGGAATCCGTGTGGTAGCCTTTGGTAGATATGCTGGTATTGTAGGAGCATATAACGGATTTAGAGCTTTTGGATTAAAATATAAAACGTTTAATTTACCGAAAGCGGAGCATTTACCAGACCAACAAGGTTTGATTGCTGAGTTAAAAAAAATAAAATTGCCAGCAATTAAAATCATGCTAACAGGTAGAGGTAGAGTAGGCAATGGTGCCCGTGAAATGTTAGATGCTATGCAGATTAAAAAAGTTACGGTAGCAGATTATCTTGAAACCAATTTTACGGAAGCTGTATATTGCCAAATTGATGCTTCAGAATATAACAAGCGAATAGATGGTGTGCGAGGTAATAAACCAGATTTTTTTAAAAATCCTGAGGCCTATAAAACAAATTTCACTCGATTTACAAGAGTAACAGACTATTATATTGCAGGACATTTTTATGGTGATGGTGCACCATACCTCTATACTCGTGAAGATGCCAAACACCCCGATTTCAACATCAAAGTAGTAGCTGATATTAGTTGTGATATTGATGGCCCAGTAGCGTCAACTTTAAGAGCTTCAACCATTGCTGACCCTATTTACGGATACCATCCTCAAACAGAAAAAGAGGTCGATTTTATGGATACCGATGCTATTGCTGTTATGGCGGTAGATAATCTACCTTGCGAGTTACCCAACGATGCTTCAATAGGTTTTGGCGAAAGTTTTGCCAAACATGTAATTCCTGCTTTTTTTAATGGAGATAAAGATGGTGTTTTAGAACGTGCTTTGATGACAAAAAATGGGAAGCTCACCAAAAAATTCAGCTATCTTCAGGATTATGTTGATGGAAAGGAATAGTTTTTTAAAACCAAAAATAAAATTCCAAATTTTTAAAGGTAGGTTACAAGTTTAAAGCCGTCAAATATGCAAGACAAACAATTTCTTATCGATTTATCGCATACTAAAATGCCTTATGGCAAGTATAAAGGTAGGTTTCTTATTGATTTGCCAGAACACTATATTGTTTGGTATCATGCCAAAGGCTTCCCAAAAGGAAAGATAGGAATGATGTTAGGCTTGGTGTATGAACTAAAATTAAATGGCTTAGAATACCTGATTCATAATATTCAAAAGAATACTTAAAAAAGTATGTTTATTTTTTCATGTCTTTAGTTGGTTTTAAGAAATTTTTTATTGGTATAATTATTGATAAATAGATAGTTTTAAAAATTATCTATGAAAACGTATATCACTTTAATACTCTTTTTAGGAATAAGTCTTTTTAGTTATGCTCAAAACGGAAAACTTAAAGATGCCAAAGAAAGTTTAAAAGACAATACGCCAACAACTTCATCGAGTAGCAGTACAACTTCGTCTTCAAGAAGGTCGAATGCTTCTTTTGATTCTGGCAATCTGTTATTAGACCTTACTTTTTTAATTGCATTTAATTTAACCTATGGTATTGTTATAGAGAGTGTGTTTGAACGAAATTCACGGATGCACTCTGCTCAAATTTCTACACCAAGTCAATATGGAAACTTTATTTATAATGATGCAAATGATTTTGCATTGGCACGATTAGACATCTCAAATTCTGTAGTTATTGAGGATAAAAACCTCTATGGAAATAATTTAAATTTAAATTTTAGATTTGCAAAGCGTCTTGATTTAGAAGTGGGATACTTACAACTTATAGAAAAGGTTAACGGACAAACAGAAGGATTTTCTTTAGTAACAAGTATGCTGAACTACCATAGAGTAAGAACTCAAAGGTTCGATTTATGGTTTGGTTTAGGAGCCATGTATGTAGCTAATGATGTTAAAAAATGGGGTTTTGCATATGGTGCAGGAGCAGAATGGTTTATCGCACAGCCGATTAGTATTTTAGCTTCTTACAAGGGAACTTCTATTCATTCTCAAGAAGTATCTAAATCAAAGATTCTTTTAAATTATCATCTAAAAAATTACCGCATATCTTCTGGTTATGAACATTTTAGTTTAGGAGTTTCAAATATAGATGCTTTTTCTCTTGGATTTAGGGTTTCTTTTTGATTGAAACGGATTATCAAGATGTCCTAACAGAACCTTTACGGTTTATTGTTGTAAATAATAAAAATCCGAATAAGAGTAAAGTGCCAAACCCAATGGTGAATCCCCATGTTCTGGGATGAATTGTAGGATGTGCGAATCTGTTAAAAATCTCTATCAATATTATTTTCGGATTTGAAGCAACCTCCCAACTATTAAACCGTAGAAATCTTCCTAGGTAAACTCCAAACCCTGTAAGGAAAAGGATAAAAACAGTAATTATCCATGTTTTAAAGCTTGAATAATGTTTTAAAATTAGGTGATGAATATCTTGAACTGATAAAAAGAAGACTAATAATCCGTTAAAAGCAAAAGAAAATACCAAGAGTAAATCAAACCATAAAGGCATTAAAGTTCCTTGTCTTATGTGTACAAAATCTGTTATAATATAAGGTGCATTGGGTAAAAACAAGAGCCATATAATTGCAAGCAGTAGTAATGTTGGCTTTTTGTAATTTTTACCAATCATAATTTTACTGATTATTAAAGGTACATATGCCAATATTAAATTCCATACTAGAAACATGTAAAATATGGAGCTTGTAAACCAAGCTCTAAAAATAACCAATGCAATGCAGTAGATTGAAAATAGGCTTAGTAATACGTTTAATTTATATTGTTTTTTCATTGTTGAGTTCATGTTTTTTTGGTTTAAAGAACCACACCCAAGACTGAACTGCAGTTATATATGTTATTGAAAAGATAATCACACTAAATTCTTCAAAGTTTTGTGCTATTATTATAAATAAGCAGCAACTAAAAAACACAATAGCATAATAAGGAAAGAATTTTTTAAATATCATGCTTGTATTAGACCGTTCATATTCTATATAATAAAAGGGTAGAATAGTTATGGTTATCATCCCTATAGAGATAAAAAAAGTTATAAATAATGAAATGAACAAAACAAGAACCAACTCATCATTATGCATATTTTGACTGATTGTGAGAGCTAAGGTTAAAAGACCTGATGAAAGTATTGCTGTTTTAGCTGCAGTTACAATGATTTTTTTTGGCACATTCATTTTAATAAGTTTTTAGATTATCGAATGTAAATTCTTGCCAATCGTTATCTTCTAGTTTTTCGATATAGTTTAAATATTTGGTTTCAATATCATACTTCTCATTTACTGTTCCTTTATTAGGATACTTTAGAGCATACTTTTTAAGTAAATAGGTGTTATTGTCAGAAAGCTGAATGAGATAACTTAAGTCAGTAGTTTTAGCAATTGTGGTGTTGTACTGTGTAATTAATGCATCCCAATTTATACAAGTTGAAATAATTAATAACAGATAAGCTACTTGAAAATTCTTACGAAATAAGTACCATAAATTATAGACCTTATTTACTTTAACAAACGTGGTAACCAAACCAATTATTGATAGGCCTAAGTACATAAATACACCAATTCTTTTATAGGTAAATCCGTAATGCGTTACATATAAATAGTTTTTATAATAGGTTATAAATATTAAGAAAATATTGAGTGTTATCCATGCAAAGGTCAATAGTTTGAGGTTTTTGTTTTTAGCAAAAAAGTTTAAGTTTCCTCTAAAAAAATACAGGATAATACTTATTGCAAACACAAATGATACAATTAAGGCATAAACACCTTCATGAACGGTTTTTGATAAATCGGATGCTCGTAAATCGGTTATTTTTGATATATAAAATAGATCAGTCACTAAAAAGAAAATAATTAGACCATTGAGCACTATAAATAAGACGATTCCAAGTTGATTTTCTTGAATGATACTCTCTTCTGATTGTGAATTGTTTTCGTTTTTAACTAAATTATTTGAAGTTTTTAAATCTGTTGTTGTTAATGGTTCTATTTCTATAGGATTTGCGATGTTATTCATTAAAAAATAACCTAAAATTGTAAATAATATCCATTGAATGTTGATAAAACTCAAATCAATTTTTTGAATAATTTTATTAAAATACGGATTTGCACTTTTGTATAAGATGATGAATATGGTTAATGTAAAGAGAGGAATACCAATCATTTTAAACCAATATAAATAATTGATGTTCTTCTTTTTAACAGCTGTAGTTTCTTGATTGAACTGCTCAAATGTTCTAGCAAAAAACGAAGCAATTGTAGAATAAAGTCCGTTAAAAAATTGAATATAAATAGAAGAATTTGATTTGAGGATTGTGCCTAGCATAATAAAGAATGAAAGTATGCTTGTAATCGTTGCCAAACCTGAATTGTAAAAGAATATTAGAGCTGAGCTAAAAATGTAAATAAGTGCATAAGAAATTACTTTTAGGTTTTTAAATCGGCTAGTATATAATAGAATGAGTATACCTGTTGTTAATATTGAAAACAACAACATATTGAGCCCAAAATTTTGCTTAAAAAACAACAAACTAAAGAGGAAAGAGCTAATTATAGATATGACAATTTTATGTTGTTTTTTATTAAGTTGTTCGAGATTGTCCATTTTTTAGATTTTTATATAGTTATTGATATGTGATTTTGAAAAAATGCAAGATTGCAGATCTTGTAAAGAGGTGTTTAAAAGACTTTTAAAATCTAGATTGTGAAAGAGGTTTGCATTCTTTCCAATTTTGTATGATTTTATATAATAGCTCATATAATCTGGTAGTATAAGCGTACCAATAATGATTACTCCATAAAGGTAAATGCTACGTTTTCCGTTTCCATAGCACAGATATTGCTGTGCAATTTCATCTTCAACTTTTGTGTCATAACCTGTAAGTACATGATAAGCATCATGTCGTTCTGCTTTTGGGATGAGGTCAAAACCATTATCTACTAAAAACTCACCCATTTGTCTTCCAAATGACTCATCAGGGTAACGCAATAAGTCTGATTTATTAATATTCCAAGGTTCATTTTTTTTAATATAGTTGGTGTAAATCTTCTGAGATTTTTCAAACATCCAAATAATAATTTTCTTTCTATTTTTCATTTTTAAAAGTACTTTGTATTTCAAAGTAATAGTTTAAATTTTTTTATTATTAAGAGTTCTCAAAGGTGAAACCTTTGAGGTTCCGATTAACCTCTCCGAAGGAGAGGTTAAAACCATTAAAAGTGGTTTCGTGTGAGGCTAGAATATTTAATTTATTAAAATTCATTATTCTGCATTTTAATAATTTTTTCAAGGGCACTAATATGCTTTTTGAAAGCTTCTGTTCCTAGTGGAGTTGTGCTATATTTAGTATGTGGTTTTTTACCAATAAACTCTTTTGTTATGTTAATATATTCTACTTTTTCTAATGCTTTTAAGTGACTAGCTAAATTACCATCGGTTACATCTAATAATTCTTTTAAGGTATTAAAATCAACAAAATCATTTACCATTAATGCAGACATGATCCCTAACCGAACACGGTGGTCAAATATTTTATTGATATTTTTAATGATGCTGTACAAATCTTTATTGTTTAATTTTTAGTCTAGTAAAATTAGTCTATGATGTTTTGTCAAATTTAAAATAAATTAGAGTACCGTATAAGATGTGTAAAACACCAAAACCTAGTATCCAAAATAACAATCCGTTACCAAAAAACAACATGGCTAGTAAACCTAGAACAACTTCAAATAACCCTAAATATTTAACCAAACTTAGCGTGTATTTACTTGCGTTGATTAATGCTAATCCGTAAAAAATAAGCGTTATCGGAGCTATCAAGCCATAGTAACCTCTATAAATCAGTAATAAGGTAAAGAGACCGCCAATAAACATTGGGACTAAAAAACTTGACATTAATTGTTTTGAAGCTGTAGTCCATATTTTTTCATTGTTTTTTTTGGCCTTTCTTTTTGTGAATAGGTAGGCTGTTAAAATTGATAGAAATGCGACAACAATTGCGATACCAATAAGTATCAATTCTAGAATTGATAAAGGCAACACACTTGATCCGTACATTGATCTACCATAATCTAACAATAATTTATAGGCAATAAAGCCTCCAATTAAAGCATAAACACCTGCTAAGATTCCAGAAATACCGCTTAATGACATAAATCTTGTTGAGCGATTCATGATATCTTTGATTTCTGAAATGTCTTTTAAATAATCTTTTTTATCCATATTAAAAGTACTTTGAAATGCAAAGTTAATATATTTCTAAATATAAACAGCTATTTTTGTGTGAAATTATGAATCCCGCAGAAAACTATATCCTAAATCAACCAGAACCTTATCGTTCTATATTGCTTCATTTACAAGTGGTTATTGAGCATACGGTTCCAAAATTAGAGTTGAAATATAAGTATAGAATTCCCTTTTATTATATCAATAACAAACCGTTTTGTTACCTAAACGCTAGTCATAAAAAGCAATTTGTAGATTTAGGCTTTTGGAAAGGCAATCAAATACAAATCCATCAAGAGCATTTGGTTACTGAAAATAGAAAGATGATGGTTTCCTTACGTTATAAAAATATAGAAGATATT
>CAYRZY010000124.1:0-9198 GCA_964428855.1 uncultured Flavobacteriaceae bacterium | reverse complement strand
GATGCTGCTGTAAATTTAATGAATGAATTCCGAAACGAAGACCCAACTTTTGCCATATTAAAGCATAATAATGCTTGCGGATTGGCACAAAGAAATACACTTCTGCAAGCCTATAATGATGCTTTGGCTGGCGATCCTGTTTCTGCTTTTGGGGGTGTTTTAATTGCCAACACAGCAATTGATGCTGATACCGCCCAAGAAATTCATAAATTATTTTGCGAAGTAGTTATTGCTCCTTCATTTAATGAGGATGCACTTAAAATATTAAAAGGCAAGAAGAACAGAATCCTTTTAATCTTAAAAGATATTGAATTGCCTGAAACCACCACTAGAACTTGTTTAAATGGTGCTTTGGTACAATTTAGAGATAACAAAACAGACAGTATTAATGATTTAGAAGCCAAAACTAATACTTCACCAAGTATTAATGAAATTGAAGATTTAATTTTTGCCTCAAAAATTTGCAAACACACCAAATCAAACACTATTGTTTTAGCTAAAAACAAACAGCTTTTTGCAAGTGGAACAGGACAAACTTCTCGTGTAGATGCTTTAAATCAAGCCATTACAAAAGCCAATCATTTTAAATTTGATTTAGACAATGCTGTCATGGCAAGTGATGCTTTTTTCCCTTTTCCTGACTGTGTAGAGATTGCAAAACTCGCAGGAATCAATGCCGTAATACAACCTGGAGGATCTATAAAAGACCAATTATCAATTGATTACTGCAACAATAACGATATGTCAATGGTTTTTACAGGAACACGCCATTTTAAACATTAATTTTATTAACTTTGGCAACTCGCAATTTTGAATAATCCAAATTAAAATAACTCTATGGGATTTTTTGACTTCTTAACCGAAGATATTGCAATTGACTTGGGGACAGCAAATACACTTATCATACATAATGGTAAAGTAGTAATTGACAGTCCTTCAATCGTTGCAAAAGACCGAACCACTGGTAAAATTATTGCTATTGGTAAAAAAGCCAATCTTATGCAAGGTAAAACGCATGAGAATATTAAAACTATTAGACCTTTAAAGGATGGTGTTATTGCTGACTTTGAAGCCTCTGAACAAATGATAAAGGAATTTATAAAACAAATTCCTTCTATCAAAAAACGCTTTTTCTTCCCTCCTTCTTTACGGATGGTAATTTGTATTCCTTCTGGTATTACTGAAGTAGAAAAACGTGCGGTAAGAGACTCTGCCGAGCACATGAATGCCAAAGAAATTTATTTAATTCACGAACCAATGGCAGCTGCTGTTGGTATCGGAATCGACATTATGCAACCTAAAGGAAACATGATTATTGATATAGGCGGCGGTACAACAGAAATTGCAGTAATTGCTCTTGGTGGTATTGTTTGTGATAAATCTATAAAAGTGGCAGGTGATGTATTCACCAATGACATTGCTTATTACATGCGTACACAACACAATTTATATGTAGGTGAAGCTACTGCTGAAAACATTAAAATTGTTGTAGGAGCTGCAACTGAAGAGCTTGACAGCCCACCAGATGATATTTTAGTACAAGGTAGAGATTTATTAAGCGGAAAACCTAAGCAAATAAAAATTTCTTATAGAGAAATTGCAAAAGCATTAGACAAATCTATCTTAAGAATAGAAGATGCTGTAATGGAAACACTCTCTCAAACTCCACCAGAATTGGCAGCTGACATTTACAATACAGGAATCTATTTAGCAGGAGGAGGTTCAATGCTAAGAGGGCTTGACAAAAGACTTTCTCGTAAAACTGATTTACCTGTTTATGTTGCTGAAGATCCGTTAAGAGCTGTTGTAAGAGGTACTGGCATTGCTTTGAAAGATTTAGAAAAGTACCAAATTGTATTGATGAAATAGTAATATATGCAACAGATTATAAGTTTTATAATTAAGTATAAGTACTTTATACTTTTTATGTTACTTGAAGTTATTGCTCTTAATTTTACTGTACAAAGCCATACTTTTCATAAAAGTAAATTTGTGAATTCTGCAAATGTATTGACAGGAGGCATCTACAATAAAATACATTCTTTCAAGCAATACACGAGTCTTAAAGAGCATAACCAGCAATTATTAGAAGAAAACGTACGTTTAAAAAATAGACTCTCAAAATTACCAACAGACAGTACTCACACTACAACAACTGTTATTGATTCCTTAAAATATTTTCAAAAATACACCTATACGCTTGCCAATGTTATCAATAACCAATATCATAAAAAACATAATTATTTAACTATTAATATTGGATCGAAAAAAGGAGTTAAACCAGACCAAGGTGTTATCAATAGCAAAGGAATTATCGGAATAACAAATACAACTTCTAATAACTACGCTACAGTTTTATCCATTCTAAATGAAAACTCTAAAATAAATGTAAAACTACTCAATAGTTTGCATTTTGGCACTTTAATTTGGAATAGTAAAGATTATAACACGCTGCAGTTAATAGACTTACCCATTCTGGCCGATATAAAACAAGGAGACACCATTATTACAGGAGGTAGATCAACCATATTTCCTAAAGGTATACCTGTTGGTATTATCTTAGATTTCATCAAGAAAAATAATTCATATAAATCTATAAACATTAAATTATTTAATGACATGAGTGCCATTGGTCCTGTAAATATTATTACGAATTTTGACAAAGAAGAAATAAATAATTTAGAAGAAACTGTCTATTAATGAATGACGCAATAAAATATAGTTTATTATTTATTATATTACTTTTAATTCAAGTAGTTGTATTAAATAACATTCTCTTTTTTGGATATATTAATCCGTTTTTATACATTTTATTTATTATAGTTTTCCCTTTAATGAGAGACAGAGGCTTGATACTAATATTAAGTTTTCTACTAGGTTTAACTATTGATTTTTTTTTAGATTCTGGCGGCGTTAATGCCGCTGCTACTCTAGCTATAGCCTACCTAAGACTACCTCTTCTAAAAGGTTTGTTGAGAAAATCTGAAATAGATTTTCTAGTTTTTAAAATCACAAAATTACCTTTCGCCAAGCTACTTAGTTTTATTGCAACACTAACTGTCACACATCATTTAATTGTATTTAGCTTAGAATATTTTAAATTTACTGAAATATTAACTATTCTTTCAAGAACAATTTTAACAAGTATTTTTACTTTTATATTAATAATATTTAGTTTATTGCTAATGAATAAAAGCAAATAAAATGGAAAAAAAATATACTGCTTACTTTTCTATACTTTTAGTAGGTATTTTATTTATTATCCGATTATTTTACATTCAAATAGTAGACACAAAATACCAACCCTCACCATTAAACAATTCTGCAATAGCTGTAAAGTATGACTATCCTGAAAGGGGTTTTATTTATGATAGAAACGGAATCTTAATTGTAGCCAATCAACCTTCTTATGATATCATGATTGTACCTCGTGACGTCAAACCATTAGACACCTTAGAGTTTTGTAATTTATTAAAAATTAAGAAAAAAGATTTTATAAAAAAATATAAAAAATCAAGAATCTACTCCCCTAGAATACCGTCTGTATTTTTAGCACAATTATCAAAAAATGATTACGCGTATCTACAAGAAAAAATGTATAAATACAAGGGATTTTTCATTCAAAAACGTACTTTACGCCAATATCCATTAAAATGTGCCGCAAATGTTTTAGGCTATATCGGGGAAGTAAACAATGCTTTACTAAGTAAAAACAGCTACTATCAACAAGGAGAATTAATTGGGGTAAACGGAGTTGAAAAAGAATATGAAGAAGCTTTAAGAGGCGTGAAAGGTGTGAAATTCATTCAAAGAAACAGATTCAATAAAGAAATTGGCCCTTACAAGAATGGTATTTATGACACTTTAGCTATAATTGGTAAAGATGTCACCATTACTTTAGATATTAAACTCCAGAAATATGCTGAAGATTTAATGATTAATAAAAGAGGTGGTGTAGTTGCTATCGAACCCTCTACAGGTGAAATACT
This sequence comes from uncultured Flavobacteriaceae bacterium, assembly GCA_964428855.1. Lineage (GTDB taxonomy): Bacteria > Bacteroidota > Bacteroidia > Flavobacteriales > Flavobacteriaceae > Aureibaculum. Next base: position 5,209 of record CAYRZY010000124.1, on the reverse strand, counting down.
TGCTTTAATTTCTAGCCCTACTTATGACCCTAATTTATTAGTAGGAAGACGGCGTTCTAAAAATTACACTCGATTATATTTAGACAAAGACAATAACCCTTTATATGATAGAAGCTTACTAGCTCAATACCCACCTGGATCTCCATTTAAAATTATCAATGCACTTATCGGATTACAAGAACAAGTAATCACCACTGAAACTCCATTTTACTGTCGTGGCGGATTTAGATATGGTAGAAGCTCAAAAGCTTTTATGAAATGCCACTGCGGTACACATGGAGCTGCCGTCAAACTAAATAAAGGCATTTACAAATCGTGTAATTCTTACTTTGCCAATACTTACAAAAGAATTATTGAAAAATACCCAACTTCATCAGAAGGTATGAAAGTTTGGAGCGACCATGTGAAAAGTTTTGGCTTAGGCAACTATTTGAACAATGATTTATCTACAGGTACAAAAGGATATATCCCAGATGAAAAGTTATACAACAGAATGTACCCTAATTTTAAATGGGGATTCTCAACAACCGTTTCAAATGCTATTGGTCAAGGTGAAATATTAACCACCCCCATACAATTAGCTAATATGACTGCAATAGTAGCCAATAAAGGAGTGTATTACACACCACACATCATAAAAAAAATAGACAATAAACCTATTGAAATTGATAAATTTACAACACCTAAAAGAACAACTATTGATCCTAAATATTTCCCTCCTGTTATTGAAGGTATGTTTCAAGTTGTAGAAAACTCTGGCGGAACAGCAAGGTGGTCAAGAGTTAAAGGTATAGAAATTTGTGGAAAAACAGGTACTTCAGAAAATTCACACGGACAAGATCATTCAATTTTTGTTGCCTTTGCCCCTAAAGACAATCCTAAAATTGCAATTGCTGTGTTTGTAGAAAATGGATATTGGGGTTCTAGATGGGCTGGGCCAATTGCAACCTTAATGATAGAAAAATATCTTAATGGAAAAACCAATAGACCTCGTGAAGAAAAACGTATGTACGAAGGTAGCTTACAAGATGAATATGACAAACAACTTTTAAAACAAGCACTTGAGAAAGAGACAAAATAACATATTTGCTGGTATAGATTGGGTGTTGGTATTATTCTTTGTCGTCCTAATTTTTTTAGGGTGGATTAATATTTATGCCGCATCTGTAACAAATACTAGTGGCGACATCTTAGATTTCTCTACACTATATGGCAAACAATTACAATGGATTGGATTAAGCACTGTTTTAATTGTAATAATTATTGCTATTGATGCAAAATTCTACGAACGCTTTTCAGGTGTTTTTTACATTGCCTCCATGCTTAGTTTAGCTGGGTTATTTGTATTCGGAACGTCCGTTAACGGTGCTACTTCTTGGTATAATTTAGGTTTTAGTAGTCTACAACCTTCAGAATTTTCTAAAGTAGCAACCGTATTGGCTCTTGCAAATTTTTTAAATGAACCCAATAGAGATTTAACTAATTTCAAAACTCAATTAAGCACCTTTTTAATTCTTTTGATCCCAGCGATATTGATAACTTTACAACCAGATGCAGGCTCTGCTCTTATCTATTTCTCTTTAATATTTGTGCTTTACAGAGAGGGACTGCCTGCTTATTATTTGGTAATAGGATTTTTAGCCATCTTTCTTTTTCTAATCACCTTAGCTTTTGGATTTAAAAGTTCAATTATTATTGTTTTTTCTTTAATAACATTATTAATTGTCTACTTTTTAAACACTAAAAGATTTCATCTCAATAGAGAATGGCCAAAAGTTTTAATCGTATATCTATTTATTGGTTTGTTCCTTTTTAGTGTGGATTATGTGTTTAATAATATCTTTGAGCAAAGGCATCGTGATAGATTTAGTGTTCTTTTAGGTGAAAATTCAGACACTAAAGGTGTAGGGTACAACACCAATCAATCTATGATTACTATTGGTTCTGGTGGACTTACGGGTAAAGGTTTTTTAGAGGGCGATAGAACTCAAGGAAGTTTTGTGCCTGAACAAGACACTGATTATATTTTTAGTACAGTAGGTGAAGAGTGGGGCTTTATTGGTAGCAGTGCCGTAATCATTATTTTTATTGCCTTTATTTTACGTATAATAAGTGTTGCAGAAAGACAAAAATCAAAGTTTAGCCGTGTTTTTGGCTATTCTGTAGCCACCATATTTTTTTTCCATTTTATGATAAATATCGGTATGGTTATAGGCTTATTACCTACTATCGGTATTCCGTTACCATTTTTTAGCTATGGAGGATCTTCGTTGTGGGGGTTTACCATTCTATTATTTATTTTCATCAGACTTGATGCTGACAGAACCTACGAATGGTAGTTATACCAATTTAACTATAAAATTAGTATTGAATAATTATTTAAAGAAATTAAAAAATGTAGGTTTTTTATTTCTTTTTCTCTTATCTAATTTTGCTATTGGTGGTGATTTAGACAAATGTTTTTTAAGTAAAATATAATCTTTTTCATTGATTTCCATGTAATCATCCCATTTTTTACTCTCTTCAACAAATACCGACACTTCATTAAAAGCTGACACATTATAATCTAACTGCGTACATGACAAAAGCATATCAGTCGATAGGTTATATATATGCATCGCTTCACTTCCAAATAAAACGTATGTTGGTTCTTGTGTTAAATTCCTCTTCATCTTTTTACTTTTATTATAAAACAACTTAAAAGTAAAAAGTCCTATCCCATATTTAAAAAATTAGTGTTTTAAATACCAAGTTTTGATAAAACAAATAGTTTATAACAAAAAAAAAGACTGTCTTTTATAGACAGTCTTTTAAATATGTAATGTTTTCTAAATTAAATAGAAGCTACAAATTTAGTGAGTTTTGATTTTAAATTACCAGCTTTGTTTTTATGAATGATATTGTTCTTTGCCAATTTATCAATCATTGCTACAACCTTAGGTAATTCTTTTTCAGCATCCTTCTTCTTTTCAACTCCTTTTAACGCTTTAATAGCATTTCTAGCAGTAGTATGCTGTAATTTATTTCTTAAACGTTTAGCTTCGTTACTTCTAATTCTTTTTAATGCCGACTTATGATTTGCCATTGTATCTTGTTTGTTTGTTTATTTGTTTATCTAACAAATACTATTTTATTGTAGTCCGTAGGGGAATCGAACCCCTGTTACCAGGATGAAAACCTGGCGTCCTAACCCCTAGACGAACGGACCATACTTTTCACTTTATCTTCTAAAGCGAGTGCAAAAATAAAACAATTTTTCAACTCTGCAAGTGTTTTTAAAAAAATTAATAAGCTTTTGCAAAAAGCACTCTTCTTTTAGATGGTTTTCCAGAAAAAACACAGCTTCCTTCTTTATGACCTTCATCTAAAGGAAGACAACGTATCGTTGCTTTTGTTAGTTGTTTTATCCTTTCTTCAGTCTCATCAGTACCATCCCAATGTGCTGATACAAATCCTCCTTTATTTTCTAATATCTCTTTAAATTCATCAAAAGTATCAACCTTTGTTATATGGCTATCTCTAAATTCCATTGCTTTATGCAACAAACTATCTTGAATTTCTTCTAATAAGCTATCAATTACAGAAACCAAATTCTCTTGCTTCACAATTTCTTTAGTTAAGGTATCGCGTCTTGCCAATTCTACTGTTCCGTTTTCAATATCACGAGGTCCGATAGCTATACGCAACGGCACTCCTTTAAGTTCGTATTCAGCAAACTTCCAACCTGGCTTATGTGTATCTCTATTGTCAAATTTTACTGTAATTCCTTTTTTTCTTAGGTCATCTATAATAGGCTGGGCTTTTTCAGAAATGCTATTTAATTGCTCTTCCCCTTTATATATAGGGACAATTACCACCTGTATCGGAGCTAATTTTGGAGGTAACACCAGTCCGAAATCATCAGAATGTGTCATAATCAACGCCCCCATTAATCGTGTTGAAACTCCCCAAGAAGTTGCCCAAACATATTCTTGCTTCCCTTCTTTTGATGCAAATTTAACATCAAATGCTTTGGCGAAATTTTGCCCTAAAAAATGTGATGTCCCTGCTTGCAAAGCTTTTCCATCTTTCATTAAAGCTTCAATAGTATACGTTTCTAAGGCTCCTGCAAAACGTTCAGAATCAGTTTTTGTACCTTTAATAACAGGCATAGCCATAAAATTTTCAGCAAAATCAGCATAAATACGTTGCATTTGTTCCGCTTCAATTATCGCTTCATCCTTTGTAGCATGTGCGGTATGCCCTTCTTGCCATAAAAACTCAGAAGTTCTTAAAAATAATCGTGTCCGCATTTCCCAACGCACAACATTTGCCCACTGATTAATGAGTAAAGGCAAATCTCTATACGATTGTATCCATCTTTTATAGGTATCCCATATAATGGTTTCTGACGTTGGTCTTACAATCAACTCTTCTTCAAGTTTTGCACTTTCATCAACGACAATTTGACCATTTTCATCATTTTTTAATCGATAATGTGTAACCACAGCACATTCTTTTGCAAAACCATCCACATGGCTAGCCTCTTTACTAAAATAAGACTTAGGTATCAACAAAGGAAAATAGGCATTTTCATGTCCCGTTTCCTTAAACATTCTATCCAACTCTGCTTGCATCTTCTCCCAAATAGCAAATCCGTAAGGTTTGATAACCATCATTCCTCTCACACCAGAATTTTCAGCTAAATCGGCTTTTACAACCAATTCATTATACCATTTAGAATAATCTTCGCTTCTTTTCGTTAATTTTTTACCCATAAGTTTGTTTTGGCACAGAAATTGTGATAAGATTAACACAAAATATATGTATTGCAAAACTAATTATATTTTGTAACTTAGAACAATTAAATATTACCCAATATGAAAAATAAAAATAATAACAGTAAAAAAGCCATCTACTTCTCCTTAATCGGATTGGTGTTTTTAGGCTTAACATCATGTGGCACTTATCAAAGCACCACTTATGATGACGACGGAATATACGCTTCTAACAACACACAAAGACAAGTTGCTGTTGAAGAAACGCAACCAGAAAGCAATAAATATCAAGATTATTTCAGAAGAGAAGCTGATAAATATGAAGATATTGGCGAAGATGATATCTTTACTGATGTTGATTCTTATAGTTATGATGATGGAGAATATTACGATGACGAAGGTACAGCTACAGGAAACTCACCTTGGGAATATACTGACAATGTTACTGTAAA
>CAYRZY010000123.1:0-9207 GCA_964428855.1 uncultured Flavobacteriaceae bacterium | reverse complement strand
GCGTAAATTCTTTTTTGGTTTTTAATATTTCTTTTGGTTGCTCCAATTTTGGCTACTTGTTTTACAATAGGCTTTATAATTAGTAAAGCAATAGCAATAATATTAGGGCTCATATTTGGCATGAGTTGCTGGTCGTTTGAAGTGTGACTTCTAGAAGATTCATTAACAATTGTACTTACTAAGCTATAATCAATATTACTAAAATCTAAAGCACCGTCTTTTACTTTTGAAATAGAATCTTTTATATTGCCAGCGTCAATTAATAAATTACCTGTTAAGTTATGTTTTACAGTCACTTCATTTAATACATTATTTTTTTGAAACAAATCAACTGTGATTGTTTTGTTATCAATATTTTGTTTGGTTAGTGCAATCTCTAAATAGTAAAATTGAATTCCAGAAAAAATGAGTGTATCATTTTTTGTTGCTAAAATTTGAAAATCACCTTTGGTATCAGTAATTGTTCCTTCTTTAGAGTTTTTATTCAACACATGAATATCTTCTAATTGTTTGATGTCACTTTTAATGTTTCCATAAATAGTTATTCTTTGTTCTTGAGCAGATGTAGTTAAGCTAAAAATGATTAATAAGAATGAAAAAATATTATTCTTCATCTTTTATCTCTTTTATGTAATTTTTACTTTCTTTAATGAAAATATCCATTATTTCAAGATTCCTTTCTTTAATGTATAAATCTATGATGTCTTTCGATAAACAAGATTCAATAAAGTAATCAATTTTTTCTTCAGGTATTTTTAATGTTTCTGTAAAAAAGACATCCTTAAAATAAAGCCTCATTTTTTTAATGACATTCTGATTGTATGCTGCTAATTTGTCAGCCTCAATTAATGCTTTTAATTTTTGGTCTCTTTTTCTATTTCCTGAAATGATATGATATAAATCTTCAAGTCCGCCTGCATTACCCAAAAGAGTTAATAATATCACAACAGGAACAGATGCTTGACTGTAATAAACTTCTCGTGCTTCAAGTTTTGTCAGCTTTTTTTTACCAGCATTTGGCAAGCCTAATTCAACAGCTATATTTTTAGGTTTCCGAATGATTACTTCTTCTAATTGATTTATTTTTGAAATCAAATTAATGGTTATTGATTTACTTAAAATATCAAAAGGACTAATGATGATTTCTTTATTATTAAATTGAATTCCAGAAAAAATAAGTGTATCCTTTTCTTTTACTGATAGTTGAAACTCACCTTTAACACTTGTAATTGTACCTTTGTTAGAGCTTTTATTTACAATATGAATATTTTCTAAATCATTGATATCACTTTTAATTTTCCCATTGATGGATATTCTTTGCCCTTGAATATTTGAGACAATTATTAATGCTAAGAATAAAATAAGGTAGGTTGGTTTATTCATCATAGCAAATTAACAAGATGAAATCATAAATAATTATTAAAGCTATGATAAATTTTTGTTAAAGAATTAGTTTAACTATTTTTGAAGCTTAAGTTTACAAAATGAAAAGACTACTTCTGGCAAGTACCTCTACTGTCTATGGCAGTGAATATTTAGAATATTTATTACCTACGTTAAAATCTTTTTTTAAAAGTGTTGATAAAATATTATTTATTCCTTTTGCAAGACCTAGAGGCATTAGTTTTAATGATTACACAGAAACTGTTGCTATTGCTTTTGAGAATATTGATATTAAAGTATCTGGTATTCATAAATTTGAAAATGCAGCACAAGCTATTGAAGAATCTGAAGCTATTTTTGTTGGAGGCGGTAACACTTTTGTTTTAGTCAATGAATTATATCAACAAAACTTAATGGGTATTTTAAAACAAAAAATAAATTCTGGAACACCTTATTTAGGCACAAGTGCTGGGAGTAATATTGCTGGAATTTCTATGCAAACTACTAATGACATGCCAATTGTTTATCCTCCAACGCATACAACTTTAGGATGTATTCCATTTAATATTAATGCTCATTATTTAGACGCAGACCCTTTGTCAAAACATAAAGGCGAAACTAGAGAAACTAGAATAAATGAGTTTCATACCTATAATGAAACACCAGTTCTTGGTCTTAGAGAAGGGAGTTGGTTAGAAGTAAATGGTGATGATATTGTATTAAAAGGGGAGTTAACAGCTAGGTGGTTTCAAAAAGGAAAATCATGTAATGAGTTAAGACCAGAGGATAAGGTAGATGTTAAATTTCGATAGTATCTAAAATACTTTTATTTTCTATATAGATTAAAGTTTCGATAGCAAAATCACCTTCTTTTACTTCATCAGAAAACCTATTATAAATACTAAATATAGAATCTTTAGAAATTGAATTGTTGTTTAAAACAGAATGTAAGGCAAAAGCTGCTATGTATGAGTCAGGGTGTTCTTTAGCATAATTCAATGCAAATAGAGTTTTTTTATTATTAATTGTTTGCATTTTTTTATTGATTTCGTCTAACTTTTGCACATCATTTTCAGCTCTAGCTTTTTGAAAAATAGGATAAAGTAAATTTGTTTTAGAAACTATTTGATTAACGTTTTTAGTATAATTTAAATATTGGTCATTTAGTTTTGCTCCCGTAATTTTAGAGTCAGAAAGATTGTCTTTATTTACATCAATTATGATACTGTCATTTTTAAGAAAAAAACCAATACTGTTTTTTAAACTATCAATGTAAATTCCATAAACAGAAGGTTTGTAAATTTCACCTTCAAATTCAAATGTTCCATTCTTAATTAGTGTAGAATCTAATGTGAAAATGGTTTTATTCTCTTGAGTTTTTAAAAACACGTTGGTATTATCTATAAGTTCATTTGTATTACCAATAATATAAAATCGTTTTTGATGATCTTTTTTAGAAGAATTACTACATGAAAATATAAACATAATTAAGAAAAAATTGATTATTTTATTTTTCATGAATCAAATATAATGTCAAAAACAGTATAATGCAAAATTTAATTACGATAATTAGTTCCTAACAATTTTTAGTGGTTATCAACAATCATAGTTAACACCATTAAAACTTTAGATTTCCTTTAGAATTCAAAATTAGTTTCGTAGAAATTAATAGTGTTAGCGATGCAATAATTATTTAAAACTGTCCGTTATGTTAGTCTGCTAAGAAAAAGAATTCAATTGAAATTTATCTAAATCACCCCGTGATTTGAATTTTCTACTATTTTATGATAATGTATATTTTAAGCATTATTCAAACCTGCTATGTTTGAGAAATATTTCTGAGAATTATTAAAACAAATTAAATTATGTTAGAAAAACTATGTTAAAAAATTTATTCTCATTTATTGTTGTTGTATTATTTTGTAATGTTTTAATCGCAAATAACAATAACTTCAATTTTAGCGACAACACTCCCCCCACAATTTTTAATTTCAGAATAGAATCTTCAGAACCTGATAAGGTGTATTTTGACAGTGACAAGCCAATTACTGGCTCAAGTGCTGAAGGGTTTACAATTAGTAATAGATCCGTTTCAAGTTTAACAGTGAACAGTGGTCAATTATCAAATCATTATTTTACAGTCTCAGAATCATTTTCGTTTTGGGATAATAATACTATAAGATATGAAGGAGGCAGTAATATTAAAGATGATAGTGGAAATTCTTTGTTTGAATTTACATTATCTTATATAGAAAATAACATTCCTGAGCCAGAAACATCAGAAGACAGGTATGTAACTACATCTGCTAGTGGAGGAGGAGATGGTATCTCAGAAGACAGTGCTTGGACTTGGGAAGAAGCATTTTCTAAAGCTTCAGCAGGAACTACAGTGTGGATAAAAGTAGGTGATTATGGAGATTTAAATTTAGCAATTTATAATGACGGAACCTCGGTTAGTCCGATTAAATTTATAGGTTATAAAGAATCAATAGGAGACATTACCTCAAATTATTATGATTATGGAGTTGCTTGGGATACATCTGAAATGCCAACATTGACAGGTTCTTCTCCAGATGATGGTGTCGCTATCCAACCGATGGGTATTCAATATGTGGTTTTTCGAAATATACAAATTTCGAATTATTCACAAGGTATTCAAGCGACAACAACTAATAATAGTCATTTAGTTTTCGATAGAATTAATGGAGAAACTTTTGGGAGCGAAAGTGCATCAGGAGGTTCAGCTTTTTCAACGTTCATTAATTTTGAAACTTTTGACGATAGTTCTAAATATTGGAATAATAATGGACCGTATTCAGGAAATGACCATATGAAATTTTTAAATTTAAGATGTCTAAATGCAGGCCTTGGAGGTATTTACGTAGTTGGAAGTGGAAATAACTTAATAGATGGCTGTAAAACATATAGTGATAGAACAGTAGGTTTAGAAATTTTAGATTATCAGATTACAGTAAATGGACATAATAATATTATTAGAAATTGTTATGTAGAAAACTTTAATACAACTAGTTCTAATCAAAGTACTCATGGTATTGGAGTAAGAGGAGCTTATAATCATTTTGGTGAAGGAAGTACTTATAATTTAATAGAAAAATCTCAAGCTGTAAATATTAATGAAGGCTTTTATTTCAGAAATTATGGAAGTAATTATAATGTAATTAAAGATTGTGAAGTAAGTAATAATGCCAACGGTGCAAATTATTTGAGTAATAATCATGAAAATACTGGTGGTGTTGCTATTTGGGGAGGTTCAGATTATAATATTATTGAAAGAGTTACTGTAAATAATACTTCATTTGGAATAATTTTTTATGACAATCAAGAAGATAAACATCCTAGTTTATTAATTGGTAAAGGTAACCAAATAAGAAATTGTGTATTTAACAAAACTAGATACATGATGATTCTCGATGCTGAAAACTCTATAGGTGCAATTTTAGAAGACACAAAAATTATTAACTGTACATTTAATGATGCACATGGGTTTATGAAGAATTATGATGCAGTTAATATAAATCTTGAAATGATAAATTGTCAAATAACAAATCAAAATAGAGCTTCAGCTAAAAACCCGGCAACTGATGATGATCCTAATATGAATTACAAAGGAGTTACTTTTACAAATTGCAACTTTTTTGGTAATAAAGAGAATTGGCACATAACTGGTAACGGTAATACAAATGTTGATCCACAATATATAAGTCAAATAGATTTACACTTATCTTCATCTTCACCAGCTGAGGTGACTGAAGGCGGAAATTACGAAGTATTAGCACCTTTTGATCTTGACAAAAAATTTAGAGGAGATGTGTTTTCAATTGGAGCATATCAATATGGAGAGAGTACAACAGGATCAATTAGAGTAAATGCTGGTGAAGATACTGAAATATGTTCTGGAGAAGAAGTAACTTTGACTGCAACTGCAACTGGAAGTGGAGATTTTTCATGGAATACTGGTGAAACTTCAGCAAGTATTACTGTTAGCCCAGAAGAAACTACAACTTACACTGTAACTTTATCTGATGGTGAGAATTCTGTTTCAGATGAAGTTATAGTCACTGTAAATGAATCTCCAATAGTAGATTTAGGTGAAGATATAACTATTTGTGCAGGGAATGAAGTGACATTAACAGCCGAAGGAGTAGGTGATTTTTTGTGGAGTAACGGAGAAACTACAGAAAGTATTACAGTTAATCCTACAGAAACCACAACTTATTCAGTTACTGCGAGCAATGATTGTAACACTGAAGCTATAGATGAAATTATTGTTAATGTAACTGAAGGAATTACATTAGTGGTAAGTGAAGATACAAGTGTTTGTACAGGAAGTAATGTAACATTAACTGCAGAGACTGAAGGAGAGCTTTTGTGGAGTACCGGAGAAACAACAACAAGTATTACAGTAAATCCTACAGAAGAAACTGTATATACTGTTACTGCTACTTCTGGAGATTGTTCTCTAACAGATGAAGTTACTGTATCATTAACTGAATTACCTGAGGTAAATTTGGGTGATGATTTAACTATTTGTGCTGGAAACGAAATAACATTAACAGCAGAAGGTGTTGGTGAGTTTATCTGGAATACTGGTGAGAATTCTCAGAGTATAACTATTAATCCAACAGAAACCACAACTTATACCGTTACTGCAAGTGTTAATTGTGGGGATGAAGCTGTAAGTGTTTCAGATGAAATTACGATAAATGTAACACCTGGTATTATACTTAATGCAGGTGAAGATGTAAGTATTTGTTCTGGTGAAGAGGTAGTTTTAACCGCAGAAGGAAATCAAAATTTTTTATGGAGTACAGGTGAGACAACAGCAAGTATTAGTGTAAATCCTACAGAGACAACTACATATTCTGTTACTTCAAGTGTAGATGGTGGTTGTACAGCTACAGATAATGTCATTGTAACAGTTGATAAAGCACCTGAAGTAAACTTAGGAGATGATGTTACAATAACTATTGGAGAAGAAATAACATTAATAGCTGTTGGAACTGGTGATTTTTTATGGAATACAGGAGGGACCACCACAAGCATAATAGTGAGTCCAACTGAAGATACAACATATTCAGTAATAGCAAGTGGTAGATGTGGAGAAGATGTAATAGATGAAATAAATGTAATTGTAAAAGAGATAGACAATAGTGACCCTCAAGTAAATGCAGGTGAAGACGTGACCATTTGTGAAAATGATCAAGTTACTTTAACTGCTGAAGGCAACGGGAGTTTTTTATGGAGTACAGGTGAGACTACTGCCAGCATTGTAGTAAGTCCGAAAGAGAATACAACTTACACAGTTACCGTATCTAAAGGAGAGAAAACAGTATCAGATGAAGTTACAGTCAATGTAAATAATTTGCCAATTGTAAATTTAGGAGAAGATAAAAACATCTGTTATGGAGATGAAGTTGTTTTGATAGCTTCTGGTTCAGGTAGTTTTTTATGGAGTAATGGTAGTACTTCTAATAGAATTAGGGTAAAACCGACAGAAACCACCACATATTCTGTTACTGTGTCTAATTCATGTGGAGCGGCAGTTACTGATGAAATTACAATTAATGTTGGTGCTCAAATAATTATTGATGCAGGAGATAATAAAACAATTTGTACTGGTGAATCCGTTGTTTTAACAGCTTCAGGAAATGGGAATTTTAAATGGAGTACAGGAGAGACAACAGCAAGTATAACCGTAAGTCCTAACACACCTAAAACTTATTGGGTAACCTCAACAATAGGTGACTGTTCAGTTTCTGATGATGTATATGTTAATGTTCAAAAAGCCCCATCTGTAGCTTTAGGAGAAGATAAGACTATTTGTTCTGGAGATCAAATTACACTTATAGCTCAAGGGACAGGCGATTTTTTATGGAATACGGGAGAAACAACTTCTAGTATTTTGGTAAGTCCTAATAGTACAACTACTTATACGGTTACAGCGAGTAGTACTTGTAGTGAAAGTGCTATTGATGAAATTATAGTTAATGTTAAAGATGCTGTATTAGCAAATGCAGGAAATGATGTAACTATTGAATCTGGAGATACAGTAACTTTGTCGGCTACTGGCGGTACAGTATTCCTATGGAGTACTGGTGAAACTACAGCTAGTATTTCTGTTCAACCAAACGAAACAACTGTTTATACTGTTGAGGTTAGTGCAGAAGGCAGCTGTAAAGATTCTGATGAAGTAAATGTTATTATAGAAGATGTTCCATTAACTATCAATAATGGAGAAGATATTACTATTTGTATTGGCGATGAATTAGTTTTACAAGCCAAAGGAAGTTCTAATTATTTATGGAATACTGGAGATATGAACTCAACAATTACTGTTAAGCCTCAACAGACAACAATTTATAATGTTTCTGCTCAAAAAAACGGAATTCTTGAAACTGTTGAGATTATCGTTACTGTAGAAGATTGTTCTAGTAACAAGAAAGAAGAGATTAATCTCTATCCAAATCCTACCCAAGGTGTTGTAAATATACATCTACCTTCTCAAAAAGAAAAGTTAAAAATAAGTGTAATATCATTAGAAGGCAAGTTAATTCTTACTAAAGAAATTAAAGCTGACATTAATGGTGTTTTTACACAAATTGACCTTTCTACTATGAAAAAAGGAATATATTTATTGAGAATGTCGAATGAAAATTTTAATGAAACAAAAAAAATATTAGTTATTTAATTTCTAACATTTTCACAAAAATATAGTGAAATAATTTGTTTTACTTAGATAAAAAAACCTAAAACTTTAGTTAAAGTTTTAGGTTTTTTTAGAGAACTACTTTTTTGTAAAAATACTTAGTAGATTAAATTCCAAAAGTAGTCTTTTTATTATATTGATTATAATATAAAATATACTTACATTTGCTTCGTTATAAAAAGAGAAAAAGTAAGAATAATAATGCCACTATCCAAACCTAAAAACTGGTATGCAATATATACGCGTGCTAAAGCTGAAAAGAAAGTGTATGAACAATTAAATTGTTCTGGCTATGAAGCATACTTACCTCTAATTACTACAGTAAGACAATGGAGCGATAGAAAAAAAAAGATTAAAACGCCGTTAATTTCATCCTATGTTTTTATAAAAATTGAAGAAGCAAAATTAAATCATGCTTTGTCGGTTTATGGTGCTGTAAGAGTTTTAAAATATTTAGGAAAGAATGCTATTGTTAAAGATCAAGAAATAGAAGATTTAAGATTGTTATTAAATAATGATGCTAATATTCATTTAGCAGAAAAATGCAATCTGTTGAATGGAGATGAGGTTGAAGTGATAAAAGGACCTTTGACAGGATTAAAAGCACACTTCATTAAAGAAAAAAACAAACATAAAATATTTATAAATATAAAAGCATTGAATAGTTATTTCGGAGCCGAAATACCTTTAAATTTTGTAAAGAAGATTGAATATAAAGTTGTATAAAAAAGAAAGATATGAAGAATTTCGCATTAATAGGTGCTGCAGGTTATATTGCACCAAGACATTTAAAAGCTATTAAGGACACCAATAATGACCTTATTGCTGCATTAGATAAATTTGATTCTGTGGGTATTATGGATAGTTATTTTCCTAATGCTGATTTCTTTGTCGAGTTTGAACGTTTTGATAGACATATTGAAAAATTAAAACGTGAAAAAAATATTCATTTAGATTATGTAAGTATTTGTACTCCAAATTATTTACATGATGCACATATACGTACAGCATTGAGAAGAGATGCACATGCAATTTGTGAAAAACCCTTAGTATTAAACCCTTGGAATATTGATGCTCTAGCTGATGTAGAGAAGAGT
>CAYRZY010000122.1:0-9340 GCA_964428855.1 uncultured Flavobacteriaceae bacterium | reverse complement strand
TAAATAATTTTTATGAAAATATAGTGAAAAAGAAGCGTTATTATGCGGCACTATAATTTTAAATTGGTATAAGAATGGCTTCGCTACACTTCATCATACCGAAAACAATCAACCAAATGGTCGTTTACCATACCTGTTGCTTGCATATGTGCATAAATAACCCCCAGCTGGTGCGAGCGTCACGCTCGTACGCTCAACAACATTAAACAAAAGGCAACCATAGTTTTTTTAGTATCTTAGTTGCATGAGTAGAAAACACAAATTTCATAATAAACAAGGAGCATACTTTATAAGTTTTGCTACGGTTTATTGGTTAGATGTTTTTACTCGGCAAGTTTATTTTAGTATATTAGAAGAAAGTATAGATTTTTGCAGAAAAGAAAAGGGTATGGAAGTTTTTGCTTATTGTTTTATGCCTAGTCATGTACATCTAGTTTTTCGTTCAACAAATGAAGACCCTTCAGGTTTATTAAGAGATTTTAAAGGTTTTACAGCAAGAAAAATAATTAAAGCAATTGAAGATAATCCACAAGAAAGTAGAAAAGAATGGTTACTATGGATGCTAGAACGTGCGGCTAAGAAAAAGAGCAACGTAAGTAAAAGGCAGTTTTGGCAACAACACAATAAACCTATTGAACTTTGGTCTGATAAGGTTATTAAACAAAAGATTAATTATATACATAATAATCCTGTAGAAGCTGGATTTGTAACAAACCCAGTAGATTGGAAATATAGTAGTGCAAGAAACTATGCAGAAGATGATACTGTATTGAAAATAGATAATGAAGGTATGCATTTAGGTATGATGTGATAAAACATTTAAGTATATTTGTATAGATACGAGCGTGACGCTCGCACCAGCAGGGGAAGTAATTATCTTAAAAAATCAAATAAAAGAGTTAGGGGTGAAATATTTAAAAGGTAACTTAATTATAAAACTATTGCTAAACAAAATAAGAAGAATTAATTTAGTTATATTACTAATGATGCTAATAATTTCTTGTAAGACAGGTTTACTTGTTAAAGAAATTAATAAACCAATTACTCTCTTTTTTGATAGTATGTATAATGAAGCGATTGTTAAGTATAAAGATATTAACGTTTCTAATTTAAATAAAGAATATTTTAATGAGGTGAAAAAAATGTTTTTTCAGGAGAGATTTGATTTTTTGAATGAAAATAATTTAAGACAAGAAGAAGATTTTATATTAATTGAACAGATGTCTATGGTAATGTTTACATATGAATCTTATTTTATTGGTAAACAAAAAGTGCTTGCCAACGTGAATGGTAAAGTTCACAAATATAAATCTTTAAAAGATCTTATAAAAGAAGATAATGAAATAGGGAAGTTGATTTTGGATATTAAAAAAGGGAATAAGCCAAACTACTATCCAGAAGACACTTTGCAGGGGTATGATCATTTTCCGCTTTCTAAACCTCTAATTACAATTGTTAAGAATGGTAAGGTGAATGATTTTTATCAATCACATTAAATATATCGATTCTAAAATAAATTCTGAATGACATTTTACACCTCGCTCCCGCTAGTCTTTGCCTTAAATCCGCATGTCATCAAGTAAAATAAACCGCAAGCCTTTGATAACAAATTCATTCATGCGTTTTTTGTTTTCTTCACTTTCAAAAAAACCTTCAGAAAATTCTTTAATTGTTAAATCAAAATATTTACAAATTCTATATAAAGTAGTAAAACTAATATCTCTTTTACCTTGTTCTATCCTAGAGAAGTGTATTCCTGTATCATTATAACAATCTTCTTGCGTCAAACCTCTTTCTTTTCTTAATTCCTTTAACTTCCTAGAAGGTTCAAGTAAAAGAGGGTTATTATTCGCATGCTTCATGATGACCACAAGGTCATTACAAAAAACAGTATTAATAATGACCGTTCGGTCGTTATTTTTTTTATATATAGCACTATCGCAAACACATAAGGTGTAAAGAGAAAATGTTGTTTTGTGTTTTATATAGTTGCATATAAGCCTTTTATTAAGGGGTTTTGTATAACTGAATCATGTTTATATGTTTCATGTCAACTATTAAAAATAACAAAAGGCATATGAAACAAATTTTCCCAAAAGGAATAATCTCTGGTACAGTTGAAGTACATCGGTTTAAACACAGAGTAAAGAGCAAAATTATTTACAGTATTTTATTGTTGAGCATCATAGGTATAAGTGCTGCCCTACCCTTTGTGTTTTTAGATATTTATTCTTCTGCACAAGGTATTCTAGACTCAGAAAAAGAAAGAAATCAAATAACTTCTTTATATTCTGGTAAAATTAAATCAATTGCTATTGCAGAAAACCAAACGGTACATCAAGGTGATACCTTGTTAGTTGTAGGCAATACTGTTGGTTTAGAAAAACTAAACTTAGTAACAAATCAATTAGAAGAAACCACTATTTTCATTAAAGATTTAACTTATTTAGCCTTAGCAATTCCTTTGTGGTTATTTGACTTTTTGTATTAAGTTCTAACCTCCACACCTAACAAAACTGCTCTAGCAGCTCTTTTTTTACTTCATGTATACCATCAAAAACAATAACTTTTGAAGTTTCACCAAACAGCTTATCAAAACGTTTTAAAGCATTGACCATAAACGCTTCTCTCAAATATTCATCTTTGTCTCCGTAAAGTAAGGTGACCTTAGTCTCTCCTTCTAAAAATTTAAAATCGACTTGGGTTAATTCTTCTGGAATTCCACCAGATAACAATAACAGTTGACTGCATTTTAATTTTCTACTTGCTACATATCTTGTAGCTACAGAAACGCCTTGTGAGTATCCTAAAACGATAAGATTGACATTAACTGGTAGTTTTTCAGCTTCTAGTACAGCATCAAAATAATGCATTACATTTTCTGTTTCTTTTAGAGTATTTTCTTTAGTCAGCCAACTAGCCCCAACATGTCGATATTTTGACCCTAAATAATACTTGCTCTGTGCTTGCGGAGCAATAATATAATTCTCATTAGGATTTAATTCCTTAAAATATTTTAAAAAATACCTGCTTAAATATCCTATTCCGTGACTAACAAACCACACATTCTTTGTATTGGTGGTCAAATTATTTAAAGTTGAATATGAATTTGTTGACTTGTAAGAAACTTCTTTTTCGGTTGATTTCATTTATTAAATTTCTATGTTCTGTGTTTCATATAAAAATAACACCCCTAAAGCCCCCTCAAGGGGACAATAGATTCTGTTGACAAAGATAATAATTCCTCCATAAAGGCTCTACTATTTGATAATCTTGGCACTTTATGTTGTCCTCCTAATTTTCCTTTTTTCTTCAACCAACTATAAAACAAACCTGTTTCAGCTTGGTGGACTTTAGGCATCGTCAGTGTCATGTTTTGATATCGCTTCGCTTCATAATCAGAATTGATTGATTTTAATGCTTTATCCAGTATTTCCGTAAAATAATCTAGGCTTTTAGGAGCTTTTTCAAATTCAATCATCCATTCATGAGCTCCTTGCTTTTTTCCTTCCATAAAAATTGGTGCAACGGTATATTCCGTCATTACAGCCTCCGTTTTCTCACAGGCACTCTTCAAAGCATCTTCAGCATTTTCAATAATTAGTTCTTCCCCAAAAACATTGATAAAATGTTTGGTTCTTCCTGTAACACGTATCCGATAAGGATCTATAGATGTAAACTTAACCGTGTCACCAATTAAATATCGCCATAAACCAGCATTGGTTGTGATAATAATGGCATAGTTTTTATCAATTTCTACTTGCTCTAATGGTATGGATGTTGAGTCTTCACCCTGATAATCATCCATCGGAATGAATTCATAAAAAATTCCATAATCTAACATCAAGAGTAAATCAAGAGAATCATTTTGATCTTGCAAAGCAAAAAAGCCTTCTGATGCATTATAAATCTCATAATACTTAAAATCATCCTTAGGAATCAGTTTTTTAAACTGCTCTCTATATGGATTGAAATTTACACCTCCATGTAAATACAATTCTAAATTTGGCCAAACTTCTAATATATTATCCTTCCCTGTACGTTCTAAAACTCTATTCAGCAATACCAACATCCAAGAAGGCACACCAACCAAACTTGTCATATTCTCATCAATAACCTCATCAACAATAGCTTCCATTTTGGTTTCCCATTCACTCATTAATGCGGTTTCATATTTGGGTGCACTACTAAAGTCCATCCAAAAAGGCATATTTTCAATAATAATGGCCGATAAATCTCCGAAATGAGAGTCATTATCTTCATAAACAGCACTACTTCCACCCAAACGCAATCCCTTTCCCTTAAACAAACCTGCATTTTCATTATTGCTGATATACAAGCCTAAACTATCTTTTCCTGCTTTGAAATGACAGTCTTCTAAAGCCTCGTTACTGACAGGAATAAATTTACTTTTTGCATTTGTGGTTCCGCTAGACTTTGCAAACCACTCAATTTTACTAGGCCAAAAAATATTTTGCTCGCCTTTTCTACAACGTTCAATTAAAGGTTCAATAGACTCATATTTTTGAATAGGCACACGTTCAGCAAAGGTTTTGTAGGAATAGATATTTTTAAAATCATACTGTTTACCAATTTCAGTATTTTGTGCAGTACCCAACAATTTCATCAACAACTCTTGCTGCACATCAATAGGATACTTTAAAAAAAGTTCTATTTGATGGGCTCTTTTTTTTAAGATCCAAGAAGCTACAGTATTAAAAAGGGGTATCATTATTATTTTTTAAATTCCAAAATACAAAACACAAATTCTAAAAAAATATCTGTTATAAAAATTTGCATCTTTTATTCTCACCTATATTTTATCTATCTTTGGTCAATAAAATTACAAAAAAATTAATCATTATACTATGACAAAAGTTGGTATTATTATGGGTAGCAGTTCTGATATGCCTGTAATGCAGGATGCAGTAAGTATTTTACACGATTTTAATATAGAAACTGAAATAGATATTGTTTCGGCTCACAGAACTCCTGACAAACTGGTCGATTATGCTAAAAATGCTCACAAAAGAGGCCTTTCAGTAATTATTGCTGGTGCTGGTGGAGCTGCTCATTTACCAGGTATGGTAGCTGCTATGAGTCCGCTACCTGTAATTGGCGTACCTGTAAAATCTAGTAATTCTATTGATGGCTGGGATTCTATCTTATCTATTTTACAAATGCCAGGCGGTGTGCCAGTGGCCACAGTCGCCCTTAACGGAGCGAAAAATGCAGGAATTTTAGCCGCTCAAATTATTGGTAGTGCTGACGAGAAAGTACAACAAACCATTATAGCTTATAAAGAGAATTTAAAAGAAAAAGTAAATAAATCGGCGGAAGAACTGAAAAAATAATCCTCTCTGCCTTTGGCATCTCCCAAAAGGGAGAAAAACAAAAATAAACTTCGTGCTTCTAACTTCGAGCATCAATCCCTTTAATTTTTTTCATGAATAATCCATTACTAGAAGCATTCAATACTCCACATACAACGGCTCCATTTTCTCAGATAAAAAATAAGCATTTTAAACCTGCTTTTAAAATTGCTATCGCTAAAGCAACCGCTGAAATTGATGTAATTACAGAAAATAATGAAGAAGCTACTTTTAAAAACACCATAGAGAAATTAGATTTTTCTGGTTATACGTTGGACAGGTTATCATCTGTATTTTTTAATTTAAACTCTGCTGAAACCAATAATGAAATTCAAAAAATTGCTCAAGAAATATCACCTTGGCTCTCTGAATTCTCTAATGATGTGAGTCTAAACGAAAAGCTATTTAAACGCGTAAAATCTGTTTATGACCAAAGAAATAATTTAGAATTAACCATTGAACAAAGTATGCTACTTGACAAAAAATACAAAGGTTTTTCTAGAAACGGAGCAAATTTAAACGACAATGACAAAACATCTTTAAGAGAAATTGACAAAAATCTTTCTAAGCTATCCTTAAAATTTGGCGAAAATGTATTGGCCGAAACCAATGCTTTTGAATTGCAAATTACTGACAAAAACCAACTCAAAGGATTGCCTGACGGAGCCATTGAAGCTGCAAAAGCTGTCGCTAAAAGCAGAAACCAAAAAGGTTGGATGTTCACTTTAGATTACCCTAGTTACATTCCGTTTATGACCTATGCAGACGACAGGAGTTTACGTGAACAACTAGCAAAAGCATTCGGTGCAAGAGCATTTCAAAACAATAAAAACGACAATCAACAAATTGTATTAGACATTGTAAAGCTCCGTCATCAACGAGCTAATTTACTAGGCTATACAACCCATGCTCATTTTGTATTGGAAGAACGTATGGCAGAAACTCCTGAAAAAGTTGTGTCCTTTTCAAATGAATTATTAGCCAAGGCGAAACCTGCAGCAAAACGAGAATTTGAGCAATTATCTACTTTTGCTAAAAAAGACGGTATAGAAAAACTACAAAAATGGGACGGTGCCTATTATTCAGAAAAACTAAAAAAAGAATTATTCAATTTAGATCAAGAGGCACTAAAACCTTATTTTAAATTAGAAAATGTAATTGAAGGGGCGTTTACTATTGCTCAAAAATTATTTGGCTTACAATTCAAAGAAGTCACTACTATTGACAAATACCACCAAGAGGTGAAAACATACGAAGTAACCAATACAAATGGTGATTTTATTGCTGTTTTTTATGCTGATTTTTTTCCTAGAAAAGGAAAACGAAACGGAGCTTGGATGACATCTTATAAAAGTCAATGGAAAACTAATGGTGAAAATTCTCGTCCGCATATTTCTATCGTTTGCAATTTCACAAAACCGACTGAAACCAAACCTTCCTTACTGACCTTTAATGAGGTTACTACATTATTTCATGAATTCGGACATGCACTACACGGAATGCTTGCCAACACTACCTACTCTAGCCTTTCTGGGACTAGTGTGTCATGGGATTTTGTTGAGCTGCCAAGTCAGTTATTAGAAAATTGGTGTTATGAAAAAGAGGCCTTAGATCTCTTTGCCAAACATTATAAAACCAATGAGCCTATCCCAATGGAAATGGTTCAGAAAATAAAAGAAGCTGCAAGCTTTTTAGAAGGCATGCAAACCTTACGCCAATTGAGTTTTGGCTTGCTTGACATGTCTTGGCATGGTGGTTCGCCTGAGGATATAAAATCAGTTAAAGATTTTGAAAATGAAGCTTTTAAAGGTACTAATCTCTATCCTGATGTTAAAGAAAACTGTATGAGTACTGCTTTTTCTCATATTTTTCAAGGTGGTTATTCTAGTGGATACTATTCATACAAATGGGCTGAAGTATTGGATGCCGATGCTTTTGAATATTTTAAAGAAAACGGAATTTTCAACAAAGAAACTGCCGATAAATTTGCTGAAAATGTACTTTCTAAAGGAGGGACTGAAAAACCAATGGTATTGTACAAACGCTTCCGCGGAAAAAAACCGAATAGTACTGCTTTGTTAAAACGAGCGGGATTATTATAATAAGACACAGGACTAAAAGATGCAGGACGCAAGACTTGCTCCTTCCTACCGAGGATTCGGGATAAAGGGAAGGTGGACATACCTTAGTGTGGACGGAAGGGTTTACTTTCTTTAACTTAAAAATATTGAAATTAACAAG
This sequence comes from uncultured Flavobacteriaceae bacterium, assembly GCA_964428855.1. Lineage (GTDB taxonomy): Bacteria > Bacteroidota > Bacteroidia > Flavobacteriales > Flavobacteriaceae > Aureibaculum. The sequence goes on along the minus strand of CAYRZY010000122.1, from coordinate 1,727 downwards.
TATGAAACCAAAATTGATTTGTTCAGATATTGACGGCACACTTTTAAACAAAGAAAGAGAACTTTCTACAAGAACTATTGCTGCTATAGAAAAGCATCAGGAAATTCCGTTTATATTAATTTCTTCAAGAATGCCACAAGCTATGGTGCATTTACAAAAAGAATTAAACATCACTCATTTACCATTAATTGCCTATAATGGCGGATTGATTGTTGATGGAAACAATGTTTTACATACTACTGAAATTACAACAGATTGTATTGCCTCAATTGATAAATTTTGCTCAAACACAACACTTCATTTAAGTTTGTACCACAATGATGAATGGTACGTGCCTAATATGGATTATTGGGCAAAAAGAGAGCAAAATAATACGAAGGTTACACCACAAGTACAACCAATAAAAAATACCATTAAAACTTGGAAAAAAGAAAGGAAAGGAGCTCATAAAATTATGTGTATGGGTGATGCCCATGAAATTGATTCCCTTGTTTTATTTTTAGAAAAAGAATTTACGGATACCATTATCGGGTACCGGTCTAAACCTACCTATTTAGAAATATCGCCTGCTGCTATTTCTAAAAAAACAGCTATTGCATATTTATTAAAAACTAATTATCCTGAGTTAAATTTATCAGATGTACTTGCTTTTGGAGACAATTACAACGACATAGAAATGCTAAGATCTGTAGGATTAGGTGTTGCCGTACAAAACGCAAAAACAGCAGTACTAGCAATTGCTGATAAAACTACATTAAGCAATTTTGAAAATGGTGTGGCTGTGTTTTTAGAGACTATTCTAAAATGATTATATTGCAGTGATAAATGTATAAACGCAATACGTTTATACAATTGTTGTGGCACATTTGAATGAACATTTCAATTAACATAAAACCATTATTAATTCTGACAATCGGATTTATACTGTTCACAGTAATTGGAACGATAAGTCACGAATATGGACATATAATTGTAGCTAAATCCTTTGGCTATGAAACTACACTACATTATGGAAGTATGAATTATTTGCCAAAAGGATATTTAGAGGATGAAGATGTAATAGCGGTTAGAGATTTAACAAAAGATTATGCAGATATTGAATATGACTCTTGGCCAAAAGATATTAAAGAAAAAACAGAAGAATACAATAATATTTTACAGAAACGCTATTGGAGTGAAAATTCAAATAGTGGCTTACTTGTTACAGTTGGAGGTCCTTTACAAACAATTTTGACAGGAACTATTGGATTATTGATTTTAATATGGCGTAGGAAATCTATTTACAAAAACGGATTGAAACTTTTAGATTGGTTTGCTGTTTTCCTTTCATTATTCTGGCTACGAGAAATATTTAATCTTGTAACTTCTATTGGTAGAGAATTAATTTCGCCAAACGGAACTTGGTTCGGTGGAGATGAGTTACACATTTCACAAGGTTTGAATTTATGGTCAGGAACAATTCCATTAATTTTAGCAACTATTGGAACTGTAATTGCTTTTTATGTAGTTTTTAGAATAATACCTAAAAAGATACGTCTGACTTTTATTTTAAGCGGATTTATTGGTGGAGTAGCGGGATTTATTTTGTGGATGAATATTATCGGACCAAAAATATTACCGTAATTAATAAAAAACGTGCCACAACAACGGCTATACTTAATTGCTTAGGTCAGTTCTACTTTGGAAAAATCTCCGATTTTTCCAAGTTGGTTTTGTACTTATAAAGT
>CAYRZY010000121.1:0-9452 GCA_964428855.1 uncultured Flavobacteriaceae bacterium | reverse complement strand
AACCCATCATCAGATGTATTTAATATCAAACGTTTAAATACTGCTGGTGAGAATATGATGATCAATGTATTTGATGTAACTGGTAAATTGATTAGAAAGCATAAAAACATTACGGATGCTAATTATCAACTAAATATGAATGGAGTTGCAAAAGGCATCTATTTTCTTAAAATTCAGATTGACAATAAACAATTGGTTAAAAAGTTGATTCTAAATTAACATCACACCTTTTACAAAAGTTATAAGCTACCAATCTAAAATTTAAAATTGGTAGCTTTTTTATTTTCTAGGTATTAATTCATTAATTTTTTGATAAATTAAGTCTATTTCCCAACCTCTGTATAGTAAATAGCTAACTAATTTTTTACTCTTTTTATAAGAATTCTTTTCTTTTATAGCTTCAAATTTTTTCTCTGCTAAGGCATGAAAAGTGGTGTAATAATCCTTGTCATCAATTTCAGTCAAAGCTGATTTTATATTGTAATCTGAGACATTTCTAAACTTAAGTTCTCTAACAATACGCTGCTTTCCCCATTTTTTGATATTAAACTTACCTCTAGCGTAGGCTTTAGCAAAACGCTCTTCGTTTAAAAAATTATGCTTTAATAAATGCAAAATAATCTCTTCTTTTGCTAAATCAATGAGATTCATTTCAAATAACTTGCTCTCTACTTCTTTATGACATCTCTCTTGATAAGCACAGTAATTTTCCATCCTTTTTTGAGCCTCTTCAACAGTATATGATTTATTACTTTTGTTCATCTTCAACAAAGATAAACGTTTCGTTGCTAAAAATTAAGCAAAAAAAAACCTACAATTTTAAATTGTAGGTTTTGTGATATACTATTACCTTATTTGATTTTTTTATCATTTCCGTCAAAGAAATGATATTCAAGATATTGGTAAGCATCTCTTGGTATAACTTTAATCCACTTTTTGTATTTTAAAAACCATTTTTGTTGAATTGAGGGCATCCCCTTTTTAAGATAAGATCCTACAAAAGAATGCACATGAAGTGTCATTCCTTTTTTTGATGTATCTATAATTCTTTCTAAATGATTTTCAATTTTATCTACCAAAATTATTGGTGCTTCTACTTCACCATTTATATTTGGATTTTTCTCTTTAGTTTTTATTACCATTTCTGGCCTCACGCGTTGTCTGGTAATTTGAACCAAACCAAATTTACTTGGCGGTAATATTTTATGCTTTGTTCTATTAGACTTCATTGCATCTTTTAAATGGTCATACAATTTTTGTCTATGACTTGCAGTATGCATGTCTATAAAATCAACAACAATAATTCCACCCATGTCACGTAATTGCAACTGACGTGCAATTTCTGAAGCTGCAATTAAATTAACTTCTAATGCAGTATCAGCTTGCGAATTTGCTTTGTTTGAACGATTACCACTATTCACATCAATTACATGCAATGCTTCAGTGTGTTCTATTACTAAATAGGCTCCTTTTGGCATAGATACTGTACGTCCAAATGCAGTTTTTATCTGCTTTTCAATACCGTATTTTTCAAAAATTGGTAATTTTGATTTGTACAATTTTACCATAGAAACTTTTTTAGGTGCAATTCGTGCAACATACTCTTTAAGTTCTTCTAATAACTTCTCATCGTCAGTAACTATACTTGTGAATGAGTCGTCTAAAATATCTCTTAAAATAGAAGAAGCTCTATTTAATTCAGATAAAATTTTTGCTGGTGCTTGTGCTCTAGGCAATTGCTTACTTAAATTTATCCAACGCTGTAAAGAGTTTTGTAAATCTTCGTCTAATTCAGCAACTTTAATGCCTTCAGCTACGGTTCTTAATATAACACCAAAGCCTTTTGGTTTAATACTTTTTACAAGTCGTTTCAATCTTTCTTTTTCTGCTCTGTTTGAAATCTTTTGAGATACCGAAATTCTATCAGAAAAAGGAACTAACACTAAATACCTACCTGCAATAGAGAGTTCTGAACTAATTCGAGGCCCTTTTGTAGATATTGGTTCTTTTACAACTTGTACTAATAAATTTTGTCCAGATTTTATAACCTGGTCTATAGCTCCATTTTTATTTATGTCTTTTTCAAAATGGAAATTTTTTAAAGTGAATTCTTTTAGTTTACCTGTGCTTATTAACTTAGTGTATTTTGTTAAAGACTTCAATTTCGGCCCTAAATCATGGTAATGTAAAAAGGCATCTTTTTCACTACCTACATTTACAAATGCCGCATTTAAACCTGATAATGTTTTTTTAATTTTGGCTAAAAATATATCACCAACGTTAAAATTATTATCATTTGATTCTTTATGTAACTCACTAAGCCTACCATCTTTTAATAAGGCAAAATCTATATCAGAGGAATTTGATCTAATAATTAAGTCTGTTCTCACTCTGTATAAGTTTTGTATCTACATTATGAATGCAGATGGATTAAAAAATTTGTTTACAGGCTATGTAAACCCGACGAAATTTGCTTCTGCAAATTTCTATTTCAAAGAACATCTTCTGTTTCAAAAGAAGAAATAGCTTACACTATTTCTTCTTTTTATGTCTGTTTTGTCTACTCCTTTTTTTACGCTTATGAGTAGATATTTTACTGCGTTTTCTTTTCTTACCACTTGGCATAATCTATATCTATTTTATTTATGAATAATTTATTTTACAGCTACATTCTTTTTAATACCTTCAACAAAAACTTTTGCTGGTTTAAATGCCGGAATATTATGTGCTGGTATTTTAATAGTTGTGTTTTTAGAAATGTTTCTTCCTGTTTTCTCAGCTCTCTTCTTAATTATAAAGCTTCCAAATCCTCTCAAATAAACATTCTCATCACTTTCTAATGAGCTTTTCACTTCTTTCATAAAGTCTTCTACAACTCTCAAAACATCAGCCTTTTCAATTCCTGATTTTTCTGAAATAGTTGCTACAATCTCTGCTTTTGTCATTCTTATTTATTTTAATATTATTATCTGTGCATTTTAGGCTGGCAAATATAAAACAATTAATCAATTTAACCAGCTAATTCATTAAAATTTAACGAGATAAAAGCTGTATCATTGTATACATAATTAAAACCATGCCTTTTTCTAAACTATTAATTTCGTGGTATTTACAAAATAAACGCGATTTACCTTGGCGAAAAACCACCAATCCTTATTATATATGGATGTCAGAAATCATCCTTCAGCAAACTAGAGTAAATCAAGGATTAGCATATTATAAAAAATTCATCAAAACCTTCCCCGAAATTTACGATTTAGCAAAAGCCAGTGAAGACTTCGTACTTAAACAATGGCAAGGCTTAGGTTATTATTCAAGAGCTAGAAATCTTCATTTTTCAGCAAAACATATTGTAAATCAATTGAATGGAGAATTTCCGAACACCTATAAAAATTTATTAAAATTGAAAGGGGTGGGTGATTACACCGCATCTGCAATTGCATCTATTTGTTTTAACGAACCCACTGCTGTTGTAGACGGAAATGTTTATCGTGTATTATCTCGTTATTTTGGGATAAAAACATCTATCAATAGTACAAAAGGAATTAAAGAATTCAAACAATTAGCTCAAGAACTGATCGACACTAAAGATCCTGCTACTTTCAATCAGGCAATAATGGAATTTGGAGCAACACAGTGCAAACCTCAAAACCCAGACTGTACGATTTGTCCTTTAAACTCAAGTTGTGTGGCTTTGCAAAAAAAACTAGTAAAAATTCTTCCTGTAAAGGATAAAAAAATCACTATAAAAAAAAGATATTTTAATTATTTGGTTATTCTAAGTTCCAAAAATAAAATTGCACTAAAACAACGTACACTTAATGACATCTGGAAAGGTTTGTATGAATTTCCTCTGATTGAGACTTTAAAAGAAATAGATATAGAGTATTTACTTAAAACAGATGAGTATCCTCAAATTATCAATGATGAGAAAGTTGTTATTTCTCTTTATAACACTAATTCTATTGTACATAAATTATCACATCAACACATTTATTGTAAATTTTGGATATTAAACACTAAGCAAGAAGTAGCAAATAGCATCTCATTAGATGATTTAGAAAAACAGCCTGTACCAGTATTAATCCATAATTTTATAGAAAAAAATCAAAGTATTTTTATATAGCTAGAACCACTCTCTTGAAATCAACTAAACTCTATAAACAATTAGTATGATTATTTTTATTCTAAAGCCTAAAATTTTCATTATCTTTGACTTTTAATTCACATTAATTATGGCAGGAACACTCAACAAAGTAATGTTAATAGGACATTTAGGAGATGAAGTAAAAATGCATTATTTTGATGGTGGCAATTCTATTGGAAGGTTTCCTATTGCGACTAACGAGAGCTATACCAATCGTCAAACCAATGAACGAATTACCACTACAGAATGGCATAATGTTGTAGTAAGAAATAAATTAGCTGAAATTTGTGAAAAATATTTAAGTAAAGGCGACAAAGTTTATGTAGAAGGACGTATAAAAACACGTCAATGGGACGATCAAAGTGGTAATAAGAGATATACTACTGAAATCCATGCAACTGAAATGACTTTCTTAACCACAAGAAAAGAATTAGACAAGAGCCAATCAAAAAGTAATGTACCAAAAGCAGGTGATTCTTCAAAACCTATTAGCGAAGAAGTAACTGACAAAAAAGATGATTTACCCTTTTAAAGGGCAAAATAATTTAATTAAATAAAAAATAATTGGACCCTGAACCCTTGAGTTTATTTTTATTCACAACCATCAACTGGCCCTTCACAGTCGGATTACTATCTCTTTTTGTTTTACTTTTAATTTCAGCAATGATTTCCGGATCTGAAGTTGCCTTTTTTTCTTTATCAAAAACTGCACTAGACCAAGCCAGTCAATCTAAGAAAACCGCATTGGTAGTTCAACAATTAGACCGTCCAAAAAAATTATTAGCGACCATATTAATAATTAATAATTTTATCAATATTTTAATCGTTTTATTATTCGCTTATTTAGGCGAATTCTTTTTTAGTGGTATTTCTTCAACCGCTTTACGCTTCACTTTAGAAGTAGTATTGGTGACTTTTTTAATTTTACTTTTCGGAGAAGTTTTACCCAAAGTTTACGCAAACAGAAATGCATTAAAATTTGCTTCATTAATGGTGATTCCTATAAAAATTTTAAATGTATTACTCTCTCCATTAAGCATTCCTCTACTAAGTCTAACTAGCATCGTAGAAAAAAGATTAGGAAAAAAGAATTCAGATTTCTCTGTAAAGACTTTATCTCAAGCGTTAGAATTAACCTCAGAAGAAAATACAACTCAACAAGAACAAAAAATACTAGAAGGCATTGTTACATTTGGCAATACAGAAACGGTACACGTAATGTGCCCAAGAACTGATGTTTTTGCCATACCTGACAGCGATGAATTTTCAACTGTTGTGAAAAAAATTATTAAAAACGGACATTCTAGAATACCTGTTTATAATGAAAATATTGATAAAATTATTGGTATTTTATATTCTAAAGACCTGTTGCCTCATCTCAGTAAAAAAACATTTCAATGGAAAAATATTTTAAGAAAACCTTTCTTTGTTCCTGAAAATAAAAAATTAGACGATTTATTAAAAGAGTTTCAAGAAATGAAAAACCATTTGGCCATTGTTGTTGATGAATACGGAGGGACCTCAGGCATTGTAACTTTAGAGGATGTCATTGAAGAAATTGTTGGAGATATTAGTGATGAATTTGATGATGACGATTTATCTTATTCTAAACTAGATGATCATAATTATGTGTTTGAAGGTAAAATTGCTTTAAAAGATTTTTATAAAGCTATAAAAATAGATGGGTTTCTTTTTGAGGATGACAAAGGTGAAGCAGAAACCTTGGCAGGATTTATCCTAGAAATCAATCAGAAATTTCCAAAAAGAAATAAAATCATCCACTTTAAGAATTACACCTTTAAAATTGAAGTTGTAGATAAAAAAAGAATCAAACAAATCAAAGTAACGCTTCCAAATGAATAAAAACAACCATAAAATTCTTTTAAATCTGAACTTTTTTTTTGTGACTGTACTTTCACTTACTTTAAATTCTTGTGCTGATTCGGAAGCTTTACCCAAACCCAAAGCCTTTTTAAGCTTGACCTATACAAACGCAACTTACACTACTGTCAACTCAAATTGCCCATATACTTTTGAAATTTCCACCAATGCCAACTATGATTTTAATGAACAATGTTGGGTAAATTTAAATTATCCTAAACTAAAAGCATCGGTAAACATTACGTATAGAAAAATTGAAAATAATTTCAATGAATTACTACGTGAATCTGAAAAACTGACGTACAACCATGCAATAAAGGCAGATCTTATCAGTGCTCCCTCGCTTTATGATAATTTTAAAAAGAAGACTTACGGCTCATTATCTGAAGTAACAGGCAATGCAGCATCGCCACTACAATTTCATATTACTGATAGCACTCAACACTTTATTACTGGGGCTGTATATTTTAAAGTACAACCCAATTATGACTCTATCCTCCCTGCCATAAAATATATTGAGAAAGATATCAAACACATTATGGAAACTATTGTCTGGAAATAAAAAATCAAAAATTGACAAGTAAAAATTATAAATTCACAAAAACAATTAGAATTTGGCTAATTATTGGCTTAGTAATGCTGATTGGCCAAGTAATACTAGGTGGCATTACAAGACTAACTGGCTCTGGCTTGTCAATTACACGTTGGAATATAGTTAGCGGGATCATTCCCCCATTAAACTCTCAGCAATGGATTGACACTTTTGATCTATATAAAAAGACACCTCAATATCATAAAATTAACTCTCACTTTACACTAGCCGATTTTAAATTTATTTATTTTTGGGAGTATTTTCATCGCCTTTGGGTTCGAATTCTTGGTTTTATCTTTTTAATTCCTTTTATTGTATTTGTCATCCGTAAAAAAATTAACTTTTATTTAATCAAACGGTTATTTTTAGTCATATTTTTTACTGCATTGACTGCTTCTGCAGGTTGGATAATGGTAAAAAGCGGATTGACAAACAGACCTTGGGTAAATGCCTACAAATTAAGTCTTCATTTTATCTTAGCCACCATAAGTATTGGTTTTATGACTAAAACTGTAGCCGATGTTTATAATTACAAAAGCACATTTAAAAACCCGCATACAAAACTCTTACCAGTTTTAATTTTCATTACTTTTATTCAAATGATTTTTGCAGGATTAATGGCAGGAATGAAAGCTGGCTTGTATTTTCCTTCGTGGCCAGATATGAATGGTAGCTTTATACCTGAGGTATTGATGAATACAAGTAATTGGACTTGGTTAAATTTAACCAATTACGATACATATATTTTCGCACCAGCACTAATTCAGTTTACCCACCGCTTATTAGCCTATGTTTTACTTCTATTCACTGGCTACATTTATTTTATTTACAGTAAAAACAGTTCAAAGCTTTCTAAAAATTGGCTAAATACAATTGCTATTCTAATTGTATTACAATTAATACTTGGCATACTCACAGTCTTAAATGTGAAAATAGGTATTCCTTTAGCTTATGGAGTCTTACACCAATTAGTGGGTATGCTATTTTTCATAAGCTTACTTTTTTTGCAATTTTCAATGAGAAAAGAATAAAAATTTCACTTTAAAGCATAAAAAAAGCTTCCATTCCGAATTCTCGGAAGGAAGCTTTTTTAATTTGTTGTTAAAGATTAGTGCTTTACAGCATCTTCAACTTTTTCTTTTACTGCGTCAGCAGCATCGCCAGCAGCTTCAACAGCTCCGTCTTTTAAGTCAGTAGCTTTTGCTGCTGCAGAATCAACTACACCTTCAACTGTGTCAGCTGCAGAATCAACTGCACCTTCAACTGCATCAGTTGCAGAGTCTACTGCGTCACCTGCTACTTCAGTAGCTGCATCAGTTACATCTCCTACTTTTTCTTTTGCTTCTTTACAAGAAACTGCAATTAAACTCACTAGAGCAATTGCTAATAATCCTTTAATTAATTTCATTTTGTTTTAAATTTAGATTTTTAATACGTTAACGAAACGCAAAATAACCATTAATATTTTATACAAACAAGAGTTTTTATGTTTTTTATTCTAATTTGGTCGTTTTTACAACCTTATAAACACCCCCATCAGCTATCTTATTTACTACTTCAACAACCTGGCTTTCAGTTATTTTATTAGCATCAAACTCTATAACACCTTTTTTATCTTCAAAACTAACTTTGGCAGATTTTACACCTTTTTTCTTTGACAACTTTGACTCTATAGTCCTTGCACAGCCTATTTCACAGGTCATCCCTTCAATTTCTAATGAAATTTTTTGCAAATTTTCAGTTGTCTGATCTTCTACTAGAGCTAATTCTGACTTAATTTCTTGTTTTTCAGTCTTCTCATTACAAGAAACAGAAAACAATACTAATCCTAGTAAAACGATAATAATTTTTAAATTCATCATACTTGTCTTATTATTTAGTCTACAAATTTATAATTTTTAATATTATTTATCTCATTTTTGCAAGTCTTATTTCAACTCATGACGAACAAGCAACTACGTTGGTTTTTTTTATTTATCCTATCCATTATATGGGGGAGTTCGTTTATCCTGATTAAAAAGTCTTTAATTAGTCTGACTCCTATACAAGTAGGTTCTTTAAGAATTCTAATAACAGCACTTGTTTTATTACCGATAGGTTTTAAAAGCTTAGGCTCTATCAAAAAGAAGGAATGGATGCACATCACTATCACTGCATTTTTTGGAGTTTTCTTTCCTGCATTCTTATTTTCTTTTGCTATAAAAGGCATTGACAGTTCTATTACCTCTATTTTAAATTCATTAACACCATTAAACACATTAATTATTGGTGCTTTATTTTATGGATTCGTATTCAAAAAGCATCAACTAATAGGGGTTTTAATAGGATTAATTGGTACAGCTATTTTAATTTTTAAAGGATCAGAGCTAAATCCCAATCAAAATTATTGGTTTGCAATTTTCCCATTAATTGCATCTATTGGCTATGCATTCAATGTCAACATTGTTAAAAAAAATCTATCAAATGTTAGTGCAATCGGGATAACTACAGGTAATTTTGTAGTTTTAATCATTCCATCTTTACTCGTACTTTGGTATTCTGATTTTGCAAATACCTTTGAGTTTTCTAAAACCACCTACCCTTCTCTAATATATTTAACAATCTTAGCAGTGTTAGGCTCGGCATTCGCCACCTTTATATTTAATCGTTTGGTACAGATATCATCACCTGTATTTTCTTCTTCAGTCACTTATTTAATACCTATTGTTGCTATTTTCTGGGGAGTTTTAGACGGCGAACGACTCATTCTAATTCAACTTCTTGCAGGCATAGTTATCCTTTTAAGCGTGTATTTAACCAATAGAAAATAGAAATTTGGGAGTTTTAACCTTA
>CAYRZY010000120.1:0-9461 GCA_964428855.1 uncultured Flavobacteriaceae bacterium | reverse complement strand
AATATCTCGATATTACTTCCAATTTTACATTTCAAATCTCACCTTTTCTTTACACTCTGCATATCAAATATTAGGTCGAACTCAGGTTTATAGCCAAGAACCAAGATAAAAGAGTCTTGATTCTTACAGCGAAGCGATCTTGTCTCTGATACTTCATGCTTTTGGGTCGAGTAGTTTGTTATTAGGGTATAGCAGGTGATTAGTGTGAACTCTACAAACCTTCTTTTAGTTGAGCTTCTCTTACTTTTTTAAATAAGTTTGAAGAATACACAAAATCTGTGATGGCTTCATTATCAGTTCTAAACACATCATTACTTGTGCCTTCCCATTCTTTGACTCCGTTTTTTAAGAAAATAATTTTTTCACCAATTTCCATAACTGAATTCATGTCATGAGAATTAATTATTGTAGTAATATCATATTCATCTGTAATTTCTTGAATTAAATTATCAATCACAATTGAAGTTTTAGGGTCTAAACCAGAATTTGGTTCGTCACAGAACAGATATTTAGGTTTCATAACTATTGCTCTTGCAATGGCAACTCTTTTTTGCATTCCTCCAGAAATTTCAGCAGGAAATTTACTATTAGAATTTTCTAGATTTACTCGATTTAATACAAAATTTACTCGATCTAATTTTTCATCATAAGGCATGTCAGTAAACATCTTTAAGGGAAACATGATGTTTTCTTCAACAGTAGAAGAATCAAACAAAGCACTGCCCTGAAAAACCATGCCAATTTCTTTTTTTAAGTTACGCTTTTCATCTCCACTCATTTCATCATAATGCCTACCATCGTAGCAAATATCCCCTTTTTCCGGTTGTAATAAACCTAACATACATTTTAAAAAGACAGTTTTTCCAGAACCACTAGTGCCAATAACCAAACTGGTTTTTCCATTTTCAAACTTTGCACTAATTCCTTTTAGTACTGGTGTTCCATCAAATTCTTTATAGAGGTTTGTTACTTCAATCATTTTCCTAATAGCATTTGAGTTAAAAAGTAATTTAATACAATAATTACAATACTGGTCCAAACTACAGCTCTAGTACTTGACTTGCCAACTTCTATGGCACCACCACTAACATAAAAACCATGATATGCTGGGATAGATGCTATTACAAAAGCAAATATTGCTGTTTTAATCATAGAATAGGTAATATGAAAAGGCTCTAAATCAGCTCGAATCCCAAATATATAATCAGCTGAGCTTACCAATCCAGTTAGAATTCCTGCTACCCAACCTCCAAAAATTCCAAGAAAAATACTGATAATAATTACAAATGGATAAAAGAAAACATTGGCAATTATTTTTGGTAACACCAAATGATTTAAAGAATTAATACCCATAACTTCTAAGGCGTCAATCTGTTCTGTAACACGCATAGTGCCAATGCTTGAGGTAATGTAAGAGCCTACTTTACCTGCAAGAATTATAGAGATTAAGGTTGGCGAAAACTCTAAAAGAAGTGATTCTCTAGAGGCATAACCAATTAAGTATTTTGGAGTTAACGGGCTGTCTAAATTTAGTGCAGTTTGTATCACCACGACACCACCTACAAAAAAAGAAATAAAGGCTACGATGCCAATTGAATTAATACCTAAGTCTTCAATTTCTCTGAAGATTGATTCTCTAAATATGGAAGCTTTTTGAGGCTTTTTAAAAACCTCTTTTAGCATTAGAAAATACCCGCCAATATGTTTAATGTAATATATCAAAGTATAAATTTATGGACTTGAAAGATATTCATTATTATTTTTATAGCAATGAATATTTTATTAATATCTATAAATAACAGCATTTATGTTCATACCAGCACCTACAGAAGCAAACATTATAATATCACCTTTACTAATTTGGTGATGTTCAATTTTATTACCTCTGACTAAGTCAAGTAATGTAGGTATAGTAGCTACAGAACTATTACCTAATTTTTTAATACTCATTGGCATGACATATTCTGGCATTGGCAAGTCATGTAATTTGTAAAATCTTGTTACTATTGCTTCATCCATTTTTTCATTGGCTTGATGGATGAATATTTTTTTTAAATCTTTAATAGCAATACCACTTTTATCTAATGCTGATTTCATAGCCAAAGGAACATGGTTTAGAGCAAATTCATATATTTTACGACCAGACATTTTCATATATCTTGTGTTTTGCTCTTCTTCTAAGTTATTACACTTTCCGTAAGATAAATAATAAGCTTCATCATAGGTATGTGTAGCGGTAATATGGCTTAAAATTCCTGAAGTAGTATTTTCTTCAACTTCTAAAATACAGGCTCCAGCACCATCAGAAAAAATCATAGAATCTCTATCATATTTATCAATAACTCTTGACAAAGTTTCAGTACCTATGATTAAACATTTTTTTGCTAAACCAGCTTTGATGTAGGTATCTGCTTGAATCAAACCCTCTATCCATCCGGGGCAACCAAAAACAATGTCATAACCGACACAACTCGGGTTTTTAATCCGTAAATTATGCTTTACTCTAGAAGCTAAACTTGGTAAAAAATCACTTTGAATTTCTCCTTTTTTGATATCGCCAAAATTTTGAGCTAAGATGATATAATCTAACTCTTCCATGTCAATACCCGCATCATCAATAGCTTTCTGAGCAGCAATGGTAGCTAAATCAGAAGAATCAAGATTGTCAGCGGCATAACGTCTTTCTTCAATACCAGTTATAGCTTTAAATTTTTTAATAATAATCTCATTAGAGACCGTAATAGCTTCATTTTTATCTGTGTAAAAATTTTCATTTACAAAGTCACTATTTTTTATTATTTCTGTAGGGATATAACTGCCAATTCCGGTGATAACTGAGCTCATTTAGCTTTAAAGTTTAGTTTAGGATAGCGAAGTTAAAACATTTTAAATTCAATTCTATCAGTAGTTCGTAAAAAAAGAATTTTTTAAATTATTGATAAATTATCAATTGATTTTTTAAGAATTCATCATCTTTATTTCCATAACAGTAGCTATCGAAAGGGCTCTTGTTTTTGCCATTTCAGCTTTTTCACCTTTAAAATTATCATCAATAGTAGCCTTAAAATGTAGTAACCACCTTTTAAAATGTTCATTTTTAAAGGGTATTGTTTGGTTTAAAACCAAATGAGGATGCATAGCGTTTCTTTGATAGTCAGTAGCGTTGAATAAAATGGCATTCCAAAAATCGGTGATGGTATTTAAGTGTTCTTCTAAATGATTGTTCTTAATGATATCATCAAAAAAATGTTTTACTAAATCATCTTTTAACAATTTCACATAGAATTCTGACATAATAAAATGAATATTTTCTCTGTTTTGAATGTCGGTCATATGTTATATAGTGGATACTATCCTTATAGAAATGTTTTAAGTGCAATTTTACAGATAACTACTGTCAAATCCAAAAGGCAACAAATCTTTTAAAGAATTTATTTTAATAACTGAACCTGTTTCACCCATAAAATAGATGTTGATAGGTTCTTTTTGTTTGTTTTCATATTCAGAAATACTTTGCCTACAGGCTCCACAAGGGGCTATCGGTTGTGTTACTTTATGTTTAGAAGAATTTGCAGATATGGCTATTATTTGAATGTTATTTTCAGGGTATTTAGCACCTGCACTGTATATTGCTACACGCTCTGCACACATACCTGAAGGGAAAGCAGCATTTTCTTGATTGTTACCTGTTACAATTTGGTTATTATCTAATAAAATTGCAGCACCTACATTGAATTTTGAATAGGGAGCATACGCTTTTTTTCGAGCTTCAATAGCTATATGCATTAATTCTTGTACTTCACTATCCAGTTCATCTAGACTTTCATATTGCGTATAGGTTGTAGTGACTTGTAGTTTTTTCATTGGGTCTACAATTTAGGGCAAAAAAAATCATTTTAGTACTTTAGCTAAAATGATTTTTGATAATTTGTTATTCTAAAATTTATCTTTTAATAAGTATCATAGATATCTCCAAAATTAAAAGTCAAAGAGAAACGTAAAGTATTCTCTAAAGGATTATTTACATCTGAAGAATTTATCAGATAAGACATATCTAAATTCAAGCTTTTAAATTTAAAACCGGCACCTAATGTGAAATATTTACGAGCACCTTTTACATCACTTTCATTGAAGTAACCTGCTCTAATACCCAAGGTATTGTCGTACATATATTCTGCACCAACAGCCCATGTAAACTCCTTAATCTCTTCACTAAAACCATTAGGAGCATCTCCAAATGATTGAAAAACACCCGGTAAAAAACTTACATCATCATCTTTACCACTTGTAATTTCACCAGTTTGATTGTCTCTAATTGGTGGTGTTGGGACTAATAATTTATTAAACTCTACATTTGGTGTGATAGAATTCATATCGTCTAATATAATTTCAAAACCACCACCTAAACGTAAATTTGTTGGGATAAAACTTTCTCTACCACCTTCAGTTAAAGAAACTTTTGGACCTAAATTAGAAATATTAAAACCACCTCTCCAGATACCATTAATGTTTCCATAATTTTTTTCATGAGATTGATAATAACCTGCAACATCAACTCCAAATGCATTTACTGTTTTTAAATCTGAATTTTCAACTCTTAAAGCATAATCAGAACGGATATACCTCAGGACAACTGCCATTGAGAAAGTTTCATTTAATTTTAATGAATAAGAACCATCTAAAGAAAATTCACTTGGATTTTCTGTTCCGATTGGGTTTCCGCTAGAATCAGTTAAATCAATTGTACCCAATGAGAAGAATTTTAGATTTGTAGCCCATGCACTATTCTCACCAATTCTATTTGAGAAAGTTAAACTACTAACAAAAACATCATTAGTTAAGTTTCTTAACCAAGGTGTGTAATTTACACCTACTGAAAATTGTGATGCTGAAAAAGCATATTTTGCAGCGTTGAAGTGTTGTGAATTCGCATCAGGAGATGTTGCAATACCAATATCGCCCATACCACCAGATCTTGCATCGGGTGCAATCATTAAAAATGGTGCTGCTGTTGTTATTGCATTGGGCTCGTCTTGAGCATAGGTTTTACCTAAACTTAAAAGAGCAAGTAAAATTAAAAAGGGTTTTTTCATTAGAATATATAAGTTAAATTTTTTTAAATCTTTCATCTTATTGTAAAATGACTAATTTTTCAAATTTTTCGTTTTTAGTATTCGTTACTAATGATTTTACATTGAGTTTATAAATGTATACACCTTTTCCTATTTTATTACCAAAGTCATCTAAACCATTCCACGAAATTGATCGTGATAAATTTTCAGATTGTACAGTTTGATTAATTGTTTTAATAATTTTACCAGACACTGTAAAAATCTGAACTTGTACTTCTAATGGTTCATTAGGTTTATTATGATTAAACCAGAACTCTGTGTAATTTATAAAGGGATTAGGGTAATTCAAAACATTACTCAACACCAAATCACTATTATTGACTACAGTAAAATTTAACGTAGCTTCTGACGAATTATTGTATGTATCCCAACATTTAAAATTGAGTGTATGTAGACCAGGTTCTAAATTTCTAAATGGAAATTTCACTTTTCCTTTGGTAAAATCATCTAATTCAGTCTCGTAAAAATCATTTAGTATAAACGGATTTGCTTGGTCTCCATCTAAAATTGCTACAATATCATGGTCAACAGCGGTGATTGAGGTATTGATACCTGAGCTATCTTCTAAAACAGCAATAAAATGTGGTGATTCACTCGTATTACCTCCATCAACAAAAGATTCATCATCCATAAATAAAGTTATGGTTGGCCCTATTTTATCTTCTGGTGCATTTTCATTAATTCCGCCAATAATAATTTCTTGATTAACACCTGATTTATCAATTTTTTTATTGTCAGCATAAAGACTAATCTTGGCTTTACCAAAGGCAATTCGTATATCTTTAGGTACGATAAAATTAAAATTAAAGATGCCATTTTTAACGGATGCTCTGCCTCTAAATATTTTACTTTCTGTGGCGTCAAAAGTCAATTTATTTCCAAAATTATTATTATCTAGCGTAATTCTATCCACCGATTTATCAAAAATTGTAGTTGAAATTTCACCATTAAAGTCTGTTAAGGCATTACCTGAAGTATCTGTAATAATTCCTTCTAAGTTTATTTTTGACAACGCCTTAAGTTTGTCAGTTGTTTGATTGATGTCAACCCCATTCATTTTGGTAAGCTTGATGTTGGGCTTTGGTAATGCTAATTTCATTGCAGGATCACCAATAAAAAAAAGAAATAGCCGCTGACTGGTATTCGGAGCTAATGGATCATTTTTCATTTTCATTAGAGCTTCAGCAATTGTATAATCTTCACCATTAAAGGCTAATAATTTTTTAATCAAAATTTCATTAAATCGTTGACCAACACTAATAAAAATTTCTCGAGTGGTCGTAATTAAACTTACAGCACCTCCGTTAGTATTCGAAAAAACAAACTCACCAGCTGTAGGTCTTGAAGGGTTGTCAAATTTTGTAAACTCACAGGTTACAGTAATCATTAATGGCAATGTATTAATGTTGTTCCAGTCTTGAATTTGTGGGACTTCTAAAATACGTTCTCCTGCCCATCCATCTTCACCGCCATGACCAAAATAATCGATTAGTAAAGTGCCAGTTTCAATGGCATTATCAATAGCTTCATTTACATCAGGGTAACGTTCGCCACCAGCAGACGTTTGTTGTACAAAGGCATCAGCATAAATTTTGGTGATATTAAAAATTGGGCGGTTATCCTTAATGTCATCCGCAAGGCGTTCAACAGTTTCTTGTAATATAAATTCACTGGCAAGGTCAGGGTCATCAGCAACCAACGTTATTTTATTACGCCAGTCTCCATATGCATCTGTACTATAATAGTTTAATGTTTTGTCAACAGCATCCTTGGCGTCATTTATCGTTGTGATTAAAAACCTTCCAGTGGCAACATCTTGTTCATCTGAATTACTTAAGCTACCTTCATTATCATCCATCATCCCATAATAATCATCAGTAACATAAGAGCGTGCAAGGTCAAAACTTTCAAATGATTGATAGGCAGGTACAATATTGTTATTGTCATTAACTCTATCTTTAAAGTCAAAAGAAGCATCGCCAAATAAACATACATATTTAATTTTAGCATCGGCCGATGAAGCATTAAGGTATAAGTGTCTGATAAAATCTCTAATAGCGGTCAGGTCTGGTGAGCCAGAGCTAAATTCATTATAAATTTCTTCTAAATTGACAACTTTTGTAGTAAGGTTAGAATTATTTCTATGATAGTCAGCCAAACGTTCTGCTTCATTCATCAAATAATCACGAGTAATAATGAGATAGTCAATATCTTTTAAGCTATGTAAATTCTGATTTACAACTTTACTATTCTCTAGTATTTCAGGCTTGAAATAATTGGTTTCGTTTAAAGCGACAAACTCTTGTAATTTATTACCACTAATTGTTTTGAAAGTAAAATTATTAGCATCAGCGAGGTTGCTCATAATTTTAGGGTTGATATTGTCGGTGACATTCCACACTTGATAAATTGCAGCACTATTTTCTATTTGATAGGCTAAAACTGAGTTTGAAGGAACTGCAAGTGTATTAAAGTTTCGAAATGAAAATTGTTTGTCACCAGCAATTAATTTTTTCACTCCTATTATCTCTACATAATCTAAATAAGCTTTGGCTGAAGGGTTTCCATTGTTATTATAAGTGATTTCAATTTCAATACTGTTTGTATTTATAGTTGTGCTTTGAACAGATTCTCTAGGTATTGCAAGAGTTAGACTTCCGTTTGAAACTGCAGAAAAATTAATAGGACTTAAGTTTTTTCCATTTACACTAATTTCTAGTGTCGAAGGTGTGGATGAAATTGCAAGACCTCTTACTCTAACAGAAATATTTTCTGAAGCATCTAAATTATCAACGTTAAAACTAACCTTAGTTGTATTTTCAGCACTTAAATTTTTTCCGAACCATTGTTGACCATTATGAAATATGTTTTCTTTTTCATCTTCTACATAATCGAAATAATTAAAAGTTGAAATGGTTTGTGTTGCAGGTGCTGTTATTTCAATATCATTAAGGATGCGTTTGCCTGAGCCGTTGTCAGTTGTTATAAAATAGTAGGCTTTATCACTATATATATTGTTGATGTGTTTTGATTGACTTGGTTGTGCTGTAACAATATCCCATTGGTCTGGTCCTTTACCATAAAATAAAATATAGTCATCATTGTCAAAGCGATTGTCTTGTTCTCCTTTGACAAAAATAGCATTCTCTTGTAGGCCATCGTGTCTGAAATCACTGTTCAACATAGCTAGTAATTGTCCGCCATTTCCAAAAATTCTAATATTTTTAGGATTGATTTCACTAGTGTTGATACCTAAGTTTTGTAAAAACTCCCCATCAATTTTAAAAACACCAGTAGTGTCAATAGCAAATTTATACCAGTTACCTTGTGATAGTACAGAGTTTTTTACAGTAGAAGTCGCTTTATTTTGATAGACTTTGTTTCTTTTTACTTCTTGAGAGAAAATAAAAAAAGGAAGAATTAAAAGGACTATAAATAAAGGTGTATATATTTTTTTAAAAATCATAAACTTGTCATTAATATAAAACGCACGCAAGTTAAGTATACTTATTTATATATAAGACTATAGATTAAAGTTTGCAGAATATCTTTTGTCTTTAGTGGGAATTATTAGTTAAGCGTAAATTATAGTTAAATAAATATCACATTTTATATCAATACATATACTAAAGAAATAAAACTATCGTTATACAAGCATTACAAGGCATAATGTGCTAAATAATGGGAATCTATCAACCCTAATTAACAAATTTAAGATTTAAATAATGAAAAGGTATAACGGAAACAAATTTTTATTAGTAGTGTTAGTAGTAGCTACTTTAATTAGTTGTAACAAAAAATCAAGAACTCATTCAGAGTTGACAGGTTGGAAATTTAATGATCCAACGTATGGTGGTTTTACAGCTAATACTAGTTATTCAGGTCAAAAAACACCTCCAGGTATGGTGTTGATTGAAGGAGGTACATTTACCATGGGTAGTGTGCAAGATGATATTATGTTTGACTGGAATACAACTCCAACAAAACAACAAATTCGTTCATTTTATATGGATGAAGCAGAGGTAACTAACTTAGAATATTTGTTTTATTTACAATATTTAGAAAAAGTTTATCCTCCAGCAGATGATAATTACAGAAAAATTTACCAATCAGCATTACCAGACACTTTAGTTTGGAGAGAAGCTCTTGGTTTTAATGAATTATTAACTGAGTCTTATTTACGTCATCCTTCTTATAGTGATTATCCTGTAGTTGGTGTGTCTTGGTTACAAGCATCTGAATACTGTAAATGGAGAACTGATAGAGTTAATGAAAAAATATTAATGGATAAAGGTGTATTAAAATCTTTATTTGATATGGATTCTGTTA
>CAYRZY010000119.1:0-9488 GCA_964428855.1 uncultured Flavobacteriaceae bacterium | reverse complement strand
TAGCAGTTGAAATCCATCCTTATGATGGTGAAAAATTTATTTTATTAGAAAATACATCATGGCGATTTCATTTGATATGGATGCTTGCTCAATGTGCTGATGCTTATCATTTTTTGACCTTGAGTGGTTATCAAGACAAATATCCAAACATGAGAGTTTGCTTTGCTCATGGCGGACAATTATCTCAAATTAATTTAGGGAGACGTATTCAAGGCTTTGATGGAAGGCCAGATTTATTTGAAGGACAAGAGCATCCTAGAAAGGCGGTCGGACATAAAAACATCTTTTTTGATACGCTGGTACACGATACAGGCTCACTAAAATTATTGATAGAAAACCAAGGATATAAACAGGTAGTTATGGGTTTAGATGATCCTTACCCTTTAGGTGAAATGGAGAGCGAAACACAATCTTCTTATCCAGGGAAAATTTTAGACTTGGCTAAAGAACGTACTATTATCACTCAACCTGAATATGATGCCATTTGGGAAGGCAATGTGATACAATGGCTGTGTGGAGATGACAAGGTTGCCAAAGAGAAATTAGTAAAAAGGATAATGGGATGAGAATCGTCGAACTACGAACATCCCTCCTTGAAATAAGGAGGGGAATTCTCATTATTATAAAGTTCCTCTTAATGCTTGCTCTCTTTCAATAGATTCAAACAGAGCTTTAAAATTTCCTGCTCCAAATCCTTTTGCTCCCATTCGTTGAATAATTTCAAAAAATAATGTTGGTCTGTCCGTTACAGGTTTGGTAAATATTTGTAATAAATACCCTTCTTCATCTGCATCAACCAAAATAGATAATTTTTGTAATTCTTTGAGATCTTCGGTCATCATTTCCATATGATCGCCCAAACGTCTTGGAATATCATCATAATACGCTTGTGGTGGTGGTGGTAAAAACTCAACCCCATTTGCTTTTAATTGTGTAACCGTTTTGATAATATCATCTGTAGCAACAGCTAAATGCTGTACTCCTTCACCTTCATAAAAATCTAAATATTCTTCAATCTGCGATTTTTTTGCTGCTTTTGCAGGTTCATTAATTGGAAACTTGATTCTTCCGTTACCATTACTCATTACTTTACTCATCAATGCAGAGTATTCAGTATGAATTTGCTTATCATCAAACGATAAAAAATTAACAAATCCCATGACGTCTTCATACCATTTCACCCAAGTATTCATCTGATTCCATCCAACATTACCAACCATGTGATCAATAAATTTCAATCCTGAATTTGGTGGATTATAATGAGATTTCCATGCTGTAAAACCTGGTAAAAATGAGCCTTTATAGTTTTTACGCTCCACAAACATATGAATAGTTTCTCCGTAAGTATAAATTCCTGCTCTAACAACTTCACCAAATTCATCTTTCTCTACAGTAGGCTCTTGGTACGATTTAGCACCACGGTTTGTAGTTTCTTCCCAAGACTTACGTGCATCATCTACCCAAAGAGCTACAATTTTAACACCATCACCATGTTTTTCAATATGTTTATTAATTGGTGACTGACTATGTAATGGTGATGTTAACACCAATCTAATTTTGTCTTGCTTTAACACATAACTTACACTGTCTTTTGAGCCAGTTTCTAGTCCTTTATATGCACATGATTGAAAGCCGAAAGCTGTTTTGTAAAAATGTGCTGACTGTTTTGCATTACCTACATAAAACTCTACGTAGTCTGTTCCTAATAAAGGTAAGAAGTCTTGTGCTCCTTCAAATATTTTTTCTAGTCCGTAGTTTACGGATTCTACTTTTTTCGCCATTTTTAAACGATTTTAGAATGATATAATTTATGAAAAAGTACAATTTATCATAATAGTAACTATCATTTTTATGTTTTGTTAATTTTATTTTTTACTCAACAATCCAACTTTTATAATAATCATCAACCTCTAATTTTAATGCTTCTTCAGTAATCATTACAGGTTTAAAAGGATCAATCATTACAGCTAATTCTCCTGTTTCCTTTTTTCCAACACTGCGTTCTATAGCTCCGGGGTGAGGCCCATGTGGAATACCACCAGGGTGCAAAGTTATTTGTCCTTTTTCAATATTATTTCTACTCATAAAATCACCATCTACATAATACAGTAATTCTTCTGAATCAATATTACTATGATGATAAGGAGCAGGTATTGATTTTGGATGGTAGTCATACATTCTTGGAACAAATGAACAAACCACAAAGCCTGCAGCTTCCCATTGTTGATGAATTGGTGGTGGCATATGAATACGACCTGTTATGGGTTCAAAATCATGAATTGAAAAAGCATAGGGGTAATTAAAGCCATCCCAACCTACAACATCAAAAGGATGATTTTGATGCGTGTATTCCCAAAGGATACCTTGCTTTTTTGAAAGAATTCTAAATTCTCCTTTTTCATCATGTGTTTTTAAATCTTTCGGCAATCTAAAATCACGCTCACAAAATGGCGAATGTTCTAAAAATTGTCCGAAGTTATTCCGATAACGATTCGGACTCAAAATAGGGCTAAAAGATTCGATATACAGAATACGATTATCATGGGTATCAAAATCTATTTGATAGGTTGTTCCTCTTGGTATTATCAGATAATCTCCGTACTTAAAATCGAGATTGCCATACATGGTTCTTAATTTTCCGCTACCAATATGAATAAAGAGCATTTCATCGGCATCAGAATTTCTATAAAAATAATCGCTAGAAAATTCTTTTGGAGCAGCAAGACCAATATGCAAATCATTATTTGCAAAAAGTGTCTTTCTACTCTTTAAAAAATCTTTTTCGGGTTGTAGCGAAAAGCCCTTAAAACTAAGTGCTTTCATGTTTTTTTCGACAGCAATCTTTGGTGAAACATCACCAACCCTTTTTATTTCTGAGACTACTGTTGGAGGATATAAGTGATAAATCAAAGATGACATCCCTGCAAAACCTGCAGTGCCAAATAATTCTTCTTGATACAACCCTCCTTTAGGATTGTTAAAAGTTGTATGTCTTTTAGGTGATATCTTACCTAATTTATGATATCTAGGCATAATAATATATTTTAAATAATGAATGTATAAGTTTATAAATTCTTGAAGCAAGAAAATATACTATTCAGGATTCCTCTTAATTAAGAATTTAAGAAGTGATTTTAAACCTTTAAATGTTGTATCCATAGAACCAAATAATTGGCATTAGTTAGACTCTAAAGGTAATAAAAAAATGATAAAAAAGAAATAATAATTTTAAACTGAACAAATAATAAATACTGATGCCTTAGCTTACTTCAAGAACTTCTTTAATTTGAGGTGCATATCTTTTAATAGTCGCTTCTACTCCATTTTTAAGTGTCATTTGATTTACTGAACAACCAATACATGCTCCTAAAAGTTCAACTTTAACGATATCTTTTTCAACAGAAATAAAAGAAATATCACCTCCATCTGCCTGTAAAAAAGGCCTGATTTCGGCTAAAGCTTTTTCAATATTATTTTTTAATTCCTGTTCATTCATGTTTACACAATCATTTTAATTTGTACTGCAACCAGACATTGTCGTAATCTTAACAATTTCTGTTGGTGGTAAATCATCATTACGTTTTACCAATTGAGATACCATTTTTTTTGTAATTTCAATAAAAGCGTCCTCTAAAGGAGTTCCATCTTGTAAAGCTACAGGGTGACCTGCATCACCAGCTTCACGAATACTTTGTACTAGTGGTATTTCACCTAAAAATTCGGTTTTAGTATCTTCTGCTAAATTTCTAGCACCATCCTTGCCAAAAATATAATATTTATTGTCTGGCAATTCAGCAGGTGTAAAATAGCTCATATTTTCGATAATACCCAAAACAGGTACATTTATATTTTCTTGAGCAAACATAGCTACACCTTTTTTGGCATCAGCCAACGCAATGTTTTGAGGTGTACTCACTATCACAGCTCCAGTAACAGGAACAGCTTGTACTATAGACAAATGAATATCACCTGTACCTGGAGGTAAATCAATCAATAGAAAATCTAACTCTCCCCAATCGGCATCAAAAATCATTTGATTTAAGGCTTTAGAAGCCATAGCACCACGCCATATTACGGCTTGATTTGGTTGGGTAAAAAACCCTAAAGACAACAATTTCACTCCATAACTTTCAACAGGCACCATTTTTGAACGTCCGTTGACATTTCTCGCCGTTGGTTTAGCATCAGCTACATCAAACATAATAGGTATGGAAGGTCCATAAACATCAGCATCTAAAATTCCCACTTTAAATCCCATTTTTGCCAAAGTCACCGCTAAATTAGCAGTTACTGTAGATTTTCCTACGCCTCCTTTACCAGAAGCTATGGCTAATATATTCTGAATTCCTTCAATCTTTTTTGCCTTTATAGCATTATTTGTTGCACTTTTAGTTGCAGTATCTGGTGCATTTACTTTTACATTTACTTTTACATCAATTTTTTGATGTACCTTTTCATGAATAACCTTCATGATTTCAACCTCCACCTTCTTTTTCGCTTGTAAGGTCGGATTGCTAATGGTTACATCTATAATAACTTCGTCTCCAAAAGTTACAACATTAGTAACTGAGTTGCTTTCAACCAAACTTTTCCCCTCACCAGGAGCAGTAATAGTATCTAATGCACTGTATATATCTTGTTTGCTAAATTTCATCTGTTGTTAGATTTATATTTGTCATGAAAATTTCATGACACTACTTTATATTGATTCTAAATTACAAATATAGAGTTTAAGCTTCAATAAATAAAAGGTTTCTTGGTAACAATTATTACTTAATTTAATTCAGAAAAAACGGCTCAATAAGATCCCAATTAGCCCTAATATTTAAAATGGTATGGATGTAAATAACTTCTTCTGGTTGTGTTTTTAGTAGAAAATTACCTGTATCCCATTTTTTATTTTCATTATCATCATAAATAACTCTAACCATATACTTGCCAGGCACAATGTTTAAAAAATTATACTGCTGCTCTTTAGTTGCATAAATTTCATCAAAAACCTTCCCTTTTTCTGACATCAATTGAACTTTGATAGGATAACGCTTTACTCCTTGTAAGGTTAGATAGAGTTTACCATAATCTATTTCCTTTTTGGTTTTGAGAACATATTTCAAGGTGTCAATACTCTTATGACCATAAAAATTAGTAATGGCTTCTGGTAATATTTTAATAGCATATTTTGCATCGTACTCTTTTTTAAAGTCAAAGCTAATTTCTGTTTTATCTTTAGAAATTTGCGTAGCATATTTCATTGGCAAACTATCTTGGTCTATAAAATTAATCTTGGTAGTATCAATACGAACAATTGGAGTATTACTCTTTAGTTTAAAAGTATCCTTAAAATGTAAAACGCTAGAAGCTGAACTACTAATCGACAATGAATCTATAACTTTTTTCCTCAATTTCACCACAACAGTATCCACAAAGCTATTATTTAACACTTTAAATTGAATAGAGTCATTTTTATTTCCTGTAAAGTAATAATTTAGCGTGTCTTTATCTTTTTCGAAATTTGAAAAATTTTTAAAATCTACAGGTACGCTTAAAGCCTCTATTTTCAAACTATCAGCAACACCTTCATATCCAAACTGAATGAATCCTTTACTAACTTCAGAAGGCCTAGTCAATCTGTATGGCAATATTTCTTTAAATAAATTGATAGTATAACTTGTGTCAGACGGAACAGTAATGTGCTTTTTAACAAAACCTATTTTATCTTCTTTCGGATTAAATTTATAATTTTTTGACTTATCGCTTAAAGCCAATAACATATATTCACCAGCTTTGATATTACTAATCTCCCATATAGTAGAGTCTAAAGTACTAGCGACATACAATGGCTTCTCTTTATAAATGACTGAATCTGTATACCCTTCATTAAATTCATACAATAGCACCGTTATACTCTTATCTGGTTCAATTTGAAAAGCATCTTTAACTGTACCTGAAATTTTTAAAGAATCGATAATTGGTCCTGTTGAAAAAATATATTTAAAATTATTTAAAACATTACCTTCATTATTATCAGTAACACTCTGTCCGAAATTAAAAGTATACGTGGTATTTTCTTTCAGTGTATCAGTGATTTTTATAGAAATATATTTACTTGGCACACCTATAGGTGAAATTACTGGTTGATTTTTTAAAGGTGGAGACACAATCAATTGTGTGTATAAATCCTTTAACTTTATATATTCATCAAAATAAATTTTAATCTCTTTCTCTTTAAAATCTATAGTAAAATGTGGCGGATTGGCTTTTATCAAAACAGGAGCATCTTCATCTTTATCTCCACCTGTAGGTCTACTCCTTTTTGCACAGTCTGAAAGCAATAGAATTACAAATAAAAATCCTAAAAATAATGAAAAGCGTTTATTCATTTTTTAAATTTGATACAAATTAACAACTATTTTATTCAGTATATGCCATAGTTGCAATACTTACTTTTACATTTTTTGCTTTTAACAATTGCAAGGCACAGGCTTCAAGGGTTGCTCCTGTAGTTATCACATCATCTATCAATAGTACATGCTTGTTTTCAAAGAATTTAACATCAGTTAAATGAAAAATCTCTTGAACGTTTTTCCAACGGTCAAACCGTTGCTTTAAAGTTTGGGTTTCAGTTACTGTTTTCCTAATTAGAACACCTTTAATATATGTTGCTCCAATAATTTTTGATAGACTCAAACCAAAAGTTGTCAATTGATTATAGCCTCTAGTTTTTAATCTTTTAGCATGTAATGGTACAGGTACTATATAATCTACAGAAACAAACCGCTTACTGTTTTTTAACTCATGCCCTAACCAATCACCTAAAAAGACACCTACTTCTTGATGTCTATAATATTTAAGTTGATAAATTAATTGTTGAGATATTCCTTTTGTCTTGTAAAACAATAATGCTGTTGCAAATTCTAAAGGTATACGCCCAAAAAATGTTTGTTCTACTTTATTATCTTTTTCTTCGGTAAAATTAGTAGTTGGCAATTCGAATCTACATTTTAAACAAATCGTTTTTTCATTTTTTAACAACTGCTCACTACAGCATAAACAAATTTTAGGAAAAAATAAGTGATATATCTCTTTAAAAAATTGCATCTTTGAATATTAATTGATGAATTTAAGTGTTATTTTATTAAAAACACAACATTGCAAAAGAAAAAAGCATTTTTTAAAGAAGCTGTAAAAAGTATTAAAACCTCTGGCACAATAATGCCAAGTTCTAAATACTTAATCCAAAAATTACTTAAAGCTGTAGACTTCTCTAAAACAAAAGTCATTGTTGAATATGGCTCTGGAAATGGTATTATCACCAAAGAAATTCTAAAAAGACTTGACAAAAATAGTAGACTTATCTGCTTTGAAGTAAATACGGAGTTTTATAATCATTTACAAACCCTTAAAGACCAAAGACTACTAATATTCAATGAATCTTGTGAAAATATAAAATCTGTCTGTGAACAGCTAAATATTACAGAGGTAGATTGTATTATTTCTAGTTTACCTTTAACAAATATCCCTGATATCATCACTAAAAAAATATTAAATGAAAGCTATCATCAATTAAATGAAAATGGCTGTTTTATACAGTACCAATATAGCTTAAGCTATTTTAAAAAAATGAAAAAAATCTATAAAAATGTAGATTTAGACTTTGAAATAAGAAATATACCACCTGCTTTTATATACAATTGCAAAAAAATATGAGTATTTTGCACAATATTTCTAAAAATATACGTTTAAGCATAGATAGAAACACAAACCCCTAAAAAATAAAACATTTATTATGGAAGAACAAAAATCATCTTCAAACAAAAAAATTATCATCATCGCTTTATTAGCTTTACTAGCTGCACTAGGTGTTTATACAATGCGTAGTGGTTCTAAATTTAAAGAAGCTGAAGACTTTCTAAAAGAAGAGAAAAAGCAAATATTAAGTAATTTGACTTCTATGGAAGAAAAATACGATACTGCTATTGCTCAAAACAATTCTATGTCAGAAGAATTAACTATTGAAAGAGATAGAATTATTGCTTTTAAAGACTCTGTACTTAATTTGAAAAATGCAAACTGGTCTTTAATTAGACGTTATAAAGGGCAAATTAATAAACTTGAATCTACGAACAATAGATTAATGGCTGTTGCAGATTCTTTATTTTTAGTTAATAATGATTTAACTATTCAAAGAGATAGCGTTACAGGCAAACTAATAGAACAAACCAGTGTGAATGACACATTAATGGCTCAAAATACTGATTTAGCTGCAAAAGTTAAAATAGGTGGAGCTTTACGTGCAAATAGCATTAAGGCATTAGCTATGAAGTTGAAAAGTAATGGTAAATATATTGAAACAGATAAAACTCAAAAAGCTGAAGCAATACGTGTTACATTTAGATTAGAAGCAAATGAAATTGCTACCCCAGGTAATAAAGAAGCATATATTGTAATTCAAAACCCTAGCGGTAAAGTAATTAGCGAAAAAGGCACCTTTACATTAAGAGACGGTAAAGAAATGCCTTATACAGATCAAACTACTGTTGATTATAAAAATGCAGAAGAAGATGTAGTTATGTTCGTTGACAAAATAAGTCAAAAGTTTGTTAAAGGAACTTACACTATAAAAGTATATGTAGAAGGAAGCTTAGTTGGTGCTTCACGATTAGAATTAAAAGATTCCTTTTTAGGTTTATAATAAACTAAAAATAACAACTATTATAAGAAGGTGTAAATGCTTAAAAGTATTTACACCTTTTACTTTTATAGAAACTATATTTATTTATTTTTGCAGTATGGCTAAACAAGAAGACAAGTTCAAAAAAGTGATTTCTCACGCAAAGGAATACGGATATGTATTTCAAAGTAGTGAAATATATGATGGCTTAAGTGCTATCTATGATTATGCACAAAACGGTGTAGAACTCAAAAAGAACATACGTGACTATTGGTGGAAAGCAATGGTACAAATGAATGATAATATTGTAGGTATTGATTCTGCAATATTTATGCACCCTACCATTTGGAAAGCATCAGGCCATGTGGATGCTTTTAATGATCCGTTAATTGACAATAAAGATTCTAAAAAAAGATATAGAGCAGATGTTTTAATTGAAGACTACTGTGCTAAAATTGAAACTAAAATTGAGAAGGAAGTCAAAAAAGCAGCAAAGCGTTTTGGTGACTCCTTTAATAAAGATGAATTTATTTCTACAAATGCGAGAGTATTAGGCTATCAAGAAAAAATTGACACTATTCTTTCTAGAATGGGTCAGTCTTTAGAGAAAGAAGATTTAGCTGATATCAAAGCATTGATAGAGGAATTAGAAATTGCAGACCCTTTATCAGGATCTAAAAACTGGACAGACGTAAAACAATTCAACCTTATGTTTGGCACCAAACTAGGTGCATCTGCAGAAAGTGCAATGGATCTATATTTACGTCCAGAAACTGCTCAAGGTATTTTTGTTAATTTCTTAAATGTTCAAAAGACA
>CAYRZY010000118.1:0-9516 GCA_964428855.1 uncultured Flavobacteriaceae bacterium | reverse complement strand
CCACAAACAATCAATAGCATCAGTTAATAGATGTAATAGTAATCCGATACCGACAACTCTTGTTTTCTTAAAAATGAGTAAGAACATATAGCCTGATGCGGCATAATAAGTATGTAACGGATGAAAGTTGATACTACACCTGTGTGGATCAAAAATTGGAGTAGCTAATAAATGATCTAAATCAATAAGCATGGTAAAAATAAGGATTACCCAAACTTTCTTCCAATGCTCTCTAAAGAAAACCCATGCTATCAATGCTGGAAACACAAAATGTAGTCCGTAATGCGTACAAAACCTTAAAACTTCCATTTTAAAATTCTATTTGCTGATTTTCTAAGTAAGTCAAGGCATTGGTTCCTTCCATAAAAAGTAAATCTAAAATACTTAAATTAGGGATAAAGCCATGCTTGTCAGAAAAACCTTGTGTATACTCTTTAAATTCAAAGGTCTGCTTCAATTTTGCATCTGCCAAATAACGTAAATCTAATTGAGAGTTGTAGACCTTATGATATTCTACTGTTTTAGAAGTAGCTAATTCTAATGCTAAAAACTCAAGAATAGTTTCTTGACATTTTAAATTGAAGTCTAATAGAAACTTAGGTTTGTACTCAAAAAGCGGATTAAATTCATCTTCATAAAATTCGTAATACGGTGAAGATCTATAGGAAGCAGCAAAGGATTTTATATGTTGTTTCTGCCATCCAAAGCTATAATCTATCAATGCATCCTTCGTTTTTTGAGTGCTATTCGCATTTTTAATAGGGATATTCAACAATTGCTTACCATTCGGACTGTAGATGTAACAACGTGTTCTATAGGTCTGTTTTTGGTAATTGTCATCAACTTCAAAAAGTACGGTATCCGCTTTAGCCAAAGCGACATAATGTATGATGGGCGAAAAATATGTGGGATAAAGTATAATGATGTTTATTTTAATGAAAAATAACTATTCTTTCTTTTCTTTAATTATCTTCGTTAGTCTACTGACTTCATTTAGCAACAACGGAAAAGCAGGCTCAACCATGCTATGACCATAACCTTCAAGTTCATAAAGCTCAGTCTCTTTATGTCCGACCACTTTCATCATTCTCATGAGGTAGGCATTTTCTTCATATCTTCCTAACATTTCTAGCTCTCTATCGCCTGTAATTAATAACAAAGGAGGAGCATCTGCACGCACATGATATAGCGGTGCCAATTCATCAACAATTGGTTGAGTGCCTGGTATTCCTTTTTCTTTACGAACAGTAAAATGAGTGATGGTATGACCGCTAAAAGGAATTAACCCTGCAATTTTATTTGCATCGCTTCCATATTTAGCCAACCATGACTTGTCTAAACCCACCATACTTGCCAAATAGCCACCTGCTGAATGTCCAGAGATAAAAATAAGAGAAGAATCTCCACCAAAACTATCAATATTCTTAAATGTCCAACTCACAGCCGCCGCCGCATCTTCAATATAAGTAGGAGCTTTCACTTTTGGATGCAACCGATAGTTAACAGCCACCACAGCCACTCCTTTATCTTTTAAAGCCTCAGGGATTGTTTTTTTCCCAGCTGACAATCCACCCCCGTGAAACCACACAATAGTAGCATAATTCTTAATATCTTTAGGATAATACACATCTAATACGCAACGCTCATTAATGTATTTATCTGTTTTATTGATAGAATCACTATAATAATGAATATTTTCTTTTAGTTCATAAATGGTTTCTTGAGCATTTACAATAGCTACAAATCCTATGATTAGGATAATTGATATGATTTTTTTCATTTTAACTTTTTTACTTTTTACCAAAAAAAGCATTATCCGCTTTAGCACATGGCGTACAGTTGAAAACTAATATATTGGATAGCGTATGATGTTTATTGATATTAATATCTTAATTTAGTTTTTTTATAATAATCATACAAGAAAATGACAGCAATAGCACTCCATACCAATCTATAAATCCAATTATTCATTTCAATACCGAATATGGCTTGAGAACTTGAAATTTTCCAGAAACTGTAAACTACATTAATTACAGCTATAACTCCAATGATTAATGATATAATACTTTTCATCTGTTTTGCCTTTATTTTCTTGAATACAGGTAGTCTACGCCTTCTTCTTTTTTCTAAAAAACCCAACTACAAACCACAGTAGCACAGCACCTATGAAGTATTTAAAATACGATACTGGCTGTCCGTCACCGCCAACCGTAGTAAATAGACGATCCCACCTTACTTTTTTCATTCCTTTTTCATTGGTTTCCCAACTGAACCAAATCAACACTGGTTTACCCACCACATGATTAAAAGGTACAAAACCCCAAGCACGGGCATCTAAAGAATTTTGACGATTATCACCCATCATCCAATAAT
Source organism: uncultured Flavobacteriaceae bacterium (assembly GCA_964428855.1). GTDB lineage: Bacteria > Bacteroidota > Bacteroidia > Flavobacteriales > Flavobacteriaceae > Aureibaculum. Next base: position 7,143 of record CAYRZY010000118.1, on the reverse strand, counting down.
AATCTTGTTTAAAAGTGTAGGTATCAACATACTTACCGTTAATCATAATCTCATCACCATTAATGATTAGATTATTCCCTTCATACTCTCTAATCAATCGTGTATATAAAGGCATACTTTCTTTTGTTAATTTAACGGTTACTCCCTTTTTAGGGATGTATAATGGTCCAAAATTATCAGTATTCCACCCTAAAGATGGCACATGAGGAAAAACACCTCCGTCAAAGCCTTTTGCTTGCATTGATTTTGTAACACTCTTCACAGCTGGATTCTTAGCGACTAAAGCAGCTTCTGCATCTGTTAATGTCAATCTATAATTTCCGTTTTGCAAACGTCCGCCCTCTCTAACGTTATACTTATTGATTAAAGCAGATTGGCTCAATGCTTTGCCCTCTGTATTTACAGAGAAATTATACTGGATTTTAGCTCTATCATTGTATTTGGTACGCTTTCCATTGATATAAATATACCCATCACGTATCTCTAAAGAATCTCCTGCGATTGCCACACAACGCTTTACTAAGTTTGTTTTTTTATCAATAGGCTTGTAATAATTCCGTTTAGGATGAAAATTATTCATATCCAACAAAGTATCTGCTGGCTGATTGAATACCACAATACTATTCCGTTCTATCTTTTGAAACCCTGGAATTCTAAGATAGGGTAATTGTAATTTATTTAACCAAGAGGTTTCTTTCTCTTCAAGGTTATCACTAAACAGATATGATTTCTTTTTTAAAAGCGGTATTGTATCATGTACCATTGGTGCTGCAACTGTGGTCATTGGCACTCTTGCTCCGTAATGAAACTTACTTACAAAAAGGAAATCGCCAATTAACAGTGTTTTTTCTAATGAAGAAGAAGGTATGGTATAAGGTTGCATTACATAAGTATGCACCAAGGTTGCTGCAATTATTGCAAAAACAATAGAGCTTACCCACTCACCAAAAGCAGATCTTGGTGTTAGACTTCTTTCTTTTACATACTCAACATCTAATATATAATTAACATAATAGATATAAAATCCGAAAGTTACAATTACCAAAAGAGTATCTAATCTTGAATTTTTACCAAAACTTCTAATCGTTTCAACCCAAATTACAGGAAACATAAATAGATTTACTACTGGGAAAAACAATAAAATCACCCACCACTTAGGTCGATTGATAATTTGCATTAATACGATTGCATTATAAACGGGTATTGCAGCTTCCCAAGCTTGCCTCCCTGCTTTTACGTACAGTTTCCAAGTTCCTAAAAAATGGATGACTTGTATAATTAGAAAAAACAGTAACCACTGTGATAATGTCATAATTTTAATTTATTTAAAGCGTGTACTTTTGCCACAAATACACTAATTTTTTCTACATATTATAATAAAAAATATAAAACCATTTTAAACTGCCTATTACTAGCCAATTTTAATTCGCACTAATTCCCTTCCCTTTGGGAAGGGTTAGGGATGGGCTACTATAATCCCAATACATCTTTCATGGTAAAAACTCCTTTTTTGTCTTGCAACCATTCTGCTGCAATGACAGCACCTAAAGCAAAACCATCTCTATTATGAGCTGTATGCTTAATTTCAATTTCATCTACAATAGAGTTATATACTACGACATGTGTACCTGGTACTTTATCTATCCGCTTTGAAACAATTGGTATTGTTTTCTCATCATTTGTTACACCTAAACTCCATTTTTCATTAGCTGTTTGTTCAATAACACCTTTTGCTAATGTAATGGCCGTACCACTTGGAGCATCTAATTTTTGGGAATGATGTACTTCTTCCATACTTACTTTGTATGTCTTAAATTTATTCATCATTTTAGCCAGTTTTTTATTCAATTCGAAAAATAAATTGACTCCTAAACTGTAATTTGAAGCATAAATAAACGCTCCGTTATTTGAGTTGCAATTTATCACTGCTTCATTGTATTTATCTAACCAACCTGTTGTGCCTGAAATTATTGGAATACTACTATTAAAGCATTCATTTATATTATTAAAGGCCTCAGTTGGGATACTAAAATCGATAGCAACATCTGCATTAGACAAATCATAATCCTTCGTATCGACATCTATTTTCGCAACTATAGAATGACCTCTTTCTAAGGCAATTCTTTCAATGGTTTTACCCATTTTTCCATATCCAAATAATGCAATATTCATATTTAAAAATTAAAATTCACTGTCAAACCTACTCCAGTTTGATTTGTTTCTGGAACTGTAAAAATACTAGGATGAAATGAAATCTTCTTACTAAAACCTTTATCGGGTAAATGAGCATCTACGTTTGCTTCAACAATATTTAGTATGTACAACCCTATTGTAATAAACAACGACAAATCTCTATTCTTTTTATAAAAAGTCTGAGCACTCTCTAAAGCACTTTTATCATAGGTTGGGTTATCTTCAACACTGCCATCAAAATCATGTGGTCTCCCTGCAAGTTCAAGCTTAAAAGCTTCTCTAAACTCATTATATCTATTATTATTTCTGATATAAAAGTAAGTACTTGTACCTAAAGCTCCCCAAACAATAGGTGCTTTCCAATACTTTTTATTATACAACTGTCCCATACCTGGTAATATAGCAGAATAGAATGCAGCTTTTGAAGGTGCTAAAATATTAATCTCATCAGCAATGATAAGTGTTGAGTCAATTTTAGTGATTTTCAAATCATCAGGAGTCTCTTCTTGTGCAAAACAAGTTGCACAAAAAATAAAAAAAAAGATACTATAGCTATATCTTTTCAACATTTATTGTAATAACTTTTTAATACGATTAAACTCCTCTTCAGATTTAAAAGGAATTGTAATTTTACCTTTATTTGAACCAGACAACTTTACAGCCACCTTTACTCCAAGCGTTTCACTTAATGTCTTATTTCCTAGTTTAATATATTCAGGAATTACATTGACACTTTTGATAACTGGATGAGTCTTACCATCACGTAAGTTTTTAACCAACTGCTCTGTTTGTCTTACGGAAAGATTGTCTTTGATAATTTTCTCATAAATATCAAGCTGATTCACAAAATTATCAACACTAATCAAAGCTCTACCATGTCCCATAGATAAGAACCCATCACGCATTCCTGTTTGAATAATCGGATCTAACTTCAATAAACGCAAGAAATTAGTTACGGTTGATCTATTCTTACCAACTCTTTTACTTAATTGTTCTTGAGTTAATTTAATTTCATCTATCAATCGTTGATAAGACAAGGCTACTTCTATAGGATCAAGATCTTTACGTTGAATATTTTCAACCAATGCCATTTCAAGCATTTCTTGATCGTTTGCCAATCGAATATAAGCGGGTATTGCATTTAAACCAATTAATTTGGATGCTCTAAAACGACGTTCCCCAGAAACCAATTGAAATTTATGACCTTCTAACTTTCGTACAGTTATGGGCTGAATTACACCTAACTCCTTTATAGAATTCGCCAATTCTTGTAAAGCCTCATCATTAAAATGGGTTCTTGGCTGAAAAGGATTCACTTCAATAGAAGTTAGCTCTATTTCAATAATATTACCGACTAACTTGTCCGCATTTCTATCTTTAGCTGACTTGATATCGTCAACAGAGTCTTTCAATAACGCAGACAAACCTCTACCTAGAGCTTGTTTTCTTACAGCTTTAGCCATTTTTAGTATTGTTTTTTAAAATTTCGTGTGCTAAATTAATATAATTAACTGCACCCTTACTTGTCGCATCATATGCTATGATACTTTCTCCAAAACTAGGAGCTTCTCCTAAACGTATGTTACGTTGGATAATGGTTTTAAAAACCATATTATGAAAATGCTTTTTAACTTCTGCTACTACTTGATTAGACAATCGTAAACGAGAATCATACATAGTCAATAATAATCCTTCAATATCAAGCTCTGCATTATGCACTTTTTGCACACTTTTTATTGTATTTAATAATTTTCCTAAACCTTCTAAAGCATAATATTCACATTGTATTGGTATAATTACTGAATCTGCTGCAGTTAATGCATTCAACGTGATTAACCCTAAAGAGGGAGCACAATCGATAATAATATAATCGTAATCATCTTTAATTTCAATCAATGCTTTTTTAAGCATATACTCTCTATCTTCTTTATCTACCAACTCTAACTCAATAGCTACTAAATCAATATGTGAAGGAATCACATCAACATTAGGTGAACTTGATTCAACAATTGCATCCTTAACATCAACCGAATGTTCTAAAAGCTGGTAAGTACCTTTTTCAACGCTATCAACATCAATACCCAAACCAGAAGTCGCATTAGCTTGCGGGTCTGCATCTATCAACAATACTTTATGCTCTAATACTCCTAAAGCAGCAGCAAGGTTAACTGTTGTAGTGGTTTTACCCACACCTCCTTTTTGATTTGCAATTGCTATTATTTTACCCATTAAGCTCCATAATTTTAGTAGGCTATAAAAATACAATTTTTTATGAAGTTGTGAAATGAAGTTGTGAACAAAGGATGAACAAAAAAACTGCCAAAGGTTAATTTAACCTTTGGCAGTTTAAATCTCTAATGCTCTATCCTTTACTCTTTATCTTCAGGATATAAAACACCCAAGACGTAACCTTTTGTTAAATATTTTTTTGCAACCGCTTGAATATCATCTGCATTTATGGCGTCAATTTCTTTGGTTTGTCCTATTATTTTAGAACGGTCTTTTTTATCAAAATCAGCATCGCTTAATGCTCTTAACCAAAACTTGTTCTCTTTTAGATTTTCTTTATATTTTAATGATTGTGTTTCTTTAATTTTATTGACATCTTTTTCTGTTGGTCCGTTATCAATAATACGTTGCAATTCTGCTAAAGCAGAAGCTTTTAATTTATCTACATTTTCTGGCCCACAAGGAAAAGAAATGCTAAAATTATACGATGCATATGGGGATTTATTCATAGACCCTCTTGCACCAACTCCATAGACACCAGACTCTTCTTCTCTCAGTTTTTCAATCAATTTGATTGTTAAAATCTCACCTAAACTTTGCAACATATGAGCTTCATTAGCATCATAGGTTGTTTCTCCTGTAAATTGGATACTTACACTACTTTTAGGTTCAGTTCCTTTTTTAATAATTTTCTCAAAAGAACCTGATAAAGGTCTAAAGCCATGATCTTTAAACTCTTCACGCACCTCTGAACTAGGTAAGCTAGCGATATATTGTTTTATATGTGCTTTTAATTTAGCCTCATCAAAATTACCCACAAAATAGAAATTGAAATCTCCTGCATTTGCAAAACGTTCTTTATAGTTGGAATAGGCTAAATTATAATCTGCTTTATCCCAATCTTCAGCAGTTGGAAAACCAACATATCTTTTATTATTTTTATTTAAAAATTCATCTAATTCAATTTGAAAATAAAAATTAGGATTCGATAAAATATTACCTAAAAAGGCTTTTTGCTTGCTCACAAAAGATTTAAATGCTTTATCATCTTTATTTAAGGATGTGAAATTTAGATGAATCATTTGAAACATAGTTTCTAAATCTTTTGGAGTAGAACTACCGTTCAAACCCTCTTTGGCAGAGCCAATATACGGTCTTACCCTAGCAATTTTACCAGAAAGCAGCTTACCTAAATCCGTTTTTGTAAAGCCATTAATACCAGCATCAGACAAGCCTTGATTTGCATTGGCTGTCTTAAATAATGTCGCTGTGTCGTATAATGAAGTTCCTCCATAACTAAAAGCACTCATTAAAACCTCATCTGTTTTAAAATCAGTTTTCTTATATGTAACTGTTGCTCCGTTGACCAACGTCAATGTTGTGGTACCTAAACTTTCATTTTTAACTTCTTTTATAATTGCACCTGCTTTTGGCAGTTCAGTCATCAAGGCATCTCCTAAATCTTTATCTTCATAAGGTTTTACGTCAGCTTTAGCAATTTCTTCTAATAAATCTAACACCTCTTTTTCAGTTACCTTAACCATCCCTTCTTTTTCTGAACCTGTCAAGACTATTACTCTATTATTTTCGTGTAAGTAGTCATTTATTAGTCCTTTTACCTCATCCAAACCTATTGTAGATAGGTGGTTTTTATGAAAATCTTGCTCCCACTCTATACCTGGAATTGGCTCTTTTTCTAAAAAATTACGAACATATTCTCCTACAAAATTTTCTGATTCCGTTTTATCTTTATTCAATAAAGATTTATCCATACGAGCCATAATATCTTTTTTTGCTCGTTCAAACTCTCCTTTTTGAAATCCATATTTTTTTACACGTGCATTTTCTTCTAATAACACTTTTAAAGCAGCTAACTGTCCTGTTGGACTCGTCATAGCAAATGATTGATAGGCATTTTTACTTCTTGCCCATGTACCACCATAATAAGAAAAACCGTAAACAAAAGGCGGATTTTCACCATTTCTCAATTCATCTAATCGGTTATTTATCATTTGAGAAAATAAATTCTTTACCATAGATTTTCTATAATCACTTTCTTTCGTTTCTGCCTTTGGAAATCCATCATCTTTATATAACAATTGTACTTGATTAAAAGTAGCTTCTTTATCAGTTTCAATTGCAATTAGTGTTTCTTGATGTGTTGGTACATCAAAAATCTTACGTTCTCTCGGATTAACAGCCGCAGGATAACTACTGAAATGTGCTTTTATTTTCGCTTCTAATTTATCAATATCTACGTCACCTACAGCAACAACCGACATTAAACCCGGTCTATACCAATCCTTTTTAAAACGACGTAACACTTCTGGTTTGAAATTTTCTAAAATATCTTTTTTACCAATAGGTAAACGTTCTGCATATTTTGAATTGTGCATGATTTTTGGCAAGTAATTACCTAACATACGCTTACCTGCACCTAAACCTAAACGATATTCTTCAAGGACAACTCCTCGTTCTTTATCAATTTCTTCTTCAGTTAATAAAGTGTTGAAAGCCCAGTCTTCAATGATTTGAAATCCTTTCTCTAATTTCTCTTCATCATCACTTGGTATAGGCAACATATAAACAGTTTCATCAAAACTGGTATAAGCATTTAAATCTGCACCAAATTTAACACCAATACTTTGTAAATAATCTACCAATTCATTCTTTTTAAAATTCTTGGTACCATTAAAATTCATGTGTTCCATAAAATGAGCC
>CAYRZY010000117.1:2493-9672 GCA_964428855.1 uncultured Flavobacteriaceae bacterium | reverse complement strand
TAGTCGACAACAGAAAAGGAAGGTCTCTTGCTGACCCATGGCTAATTGCTCATGCACTTAGTGAAAATGCAATAGTTGTAACGAAAGAAATTTTAATCACTCAAGCAAACTCTAAAACTATCAGGATACCAAATGTTTGTAATAACATGGGGGTTCGTTGGATTGATGATTTTGAATTCATACAAGAATTAAATTTTCAGTTTTCTTGTACAATAAAAGATTAGTAACAAACTGCCAAAAATGAAGAGCCTAAATTGAGTCTCTGTTGATGTTTTCCACTTACAATTAAGTGTTAACACACATTAAAATTCAACTAAAAAATAATATGCGGAGAATAATTTATAACTTGGTATTCTAAATTGCAAGTTTAACATTATTGATTAGAGCCTTTGTTTGTGTTTTTCATGCCATAAATGAATAATTAATAGCGACGTTAAAAATAATATGAAAAACACCGAAAACGACAAAATAAACACACTACACTTTAAACAAAAACAATAATGGAAATAATACTTATTATACTCTTTCTGTTACTATCTCTTTTTTTGTATGTTTTATTCAGGTTAATCAAATGGATTTTTAAAGAAAAAGCTCGAATTAATTGGACATTGGCTTTATTAGGAATAATTATTTTAACAAAAATAATTATTCTTGCGTTTTTTACAAAAATGGAATTTATACAATCAAAAGTTTATCCTGACTTATACTTAATAAAAAACCCAATCAGCGATAGAGATTCGAGAAATAAAATCATTCAAGAAATGGTCATTCAAAAAGTAAACACAGAATCCATATCCAGTATGCGTTTTTATGAATATTATAAAGGTTGGGGTTCAAATCCTTTTGGGGAAGCTGGTACTGCTCATTTTATAGAGTATAAAGAAGACCCAGGTGGGTTTAGTAGCGAACTACTGGAATACTACGAAAGATATCGTATTGCCAAATTCGATATGAATTTTTCTGAAAATAATACTTTTGGAATTATAAGTTACTATCAAAATGGTAATGAAATAAAAACAGACACTATAATTAAGTTAGATAACTTAAAACAGAAATTAAATAGTAGCCAATAATTTTATACCTTGGCATTCTAATTGCTATATCCTATTTAAATATAAACACATGAAACGAGTATGTTAGAATTTTTAACACCCAAAAAAGTGATTAATAGCGAACTGCATGTGACCATTAAAAAACCAGCCTGCGGCAAGCAGGCAATAAATATAAACACATGAAAACTATTACAACAATAACACTAAGCTTAATTATAATAATCATGTTTACACAATGTGCCAGTAGTCAATTCGATAAAAAACCACCTTTTACAGTCGATAATGCCAAACACCAAAAATGGCTTGGTGGTAAACCAGGCTCAAACGGAACATTAGTGAGCATAGAATTAACTGAAACAGTCTCAAACAATATAAGTTTTGATTCTATCTATTTTAACGGAGAAGCTGTAAGTGTTAGCGTTAATTCTTTAAGTGGTAAAACAACTATTTCAGGACGGTTTTCAACAAATTCTTATAAAGACAGGCCTTTAATCATAGATTCAGATCCTAAAAAAGAATTTGGAAACAAAGCTCCAATACTACCTCAAAAGATTCCTTTTGAACTGGCTAAAAATGAATGTGTTCTCAGTTATACCATCAATGACAAAAAGCACTATTATAAGCTTGGTGAATTGAAAAAAGGCAAAATGATAATTCATCAATAGTAATTTTTGGCACAGTTTTGGTTTATACTAAAACAATAACCTTAAAATTACGCTTATGAAAGCTTTAAAATTACTTACCGTATTATTCTTAACCATCACACTGTTTAATTCATGTGTGTCTAATGATAGCTATTATGACGATTCAATCACACTTGAACAGTTAGTATCTTCAAATGATTTATGGTATATCGATTATAATAGAACTACTGGTAGTGTTGATGTGCCTTTTCTATCAAAAGCTTTTACATTATCATTCCATAACGGACGCTTAATCGCAAATAACAATTTAGTTGGCTTAGGTAAAGTTGGTGACGGATACGGAGATGAAATAGGATACTACGAAACCATAAATGGCGTATTAGAAATAGATCACAAACAAGATGGTTTTATAGATTTAGAAGTTACACAATTGTCTAATGACGAAATAAAATTAAGAGACACACAAACCAATACTTCTTATTACTTAATAGGATATCAAAAAAATAATTTCGACTATGACTTTGTATTCTATGACAATATTGAATATTTCTTACAAGAATATGAAGCTTGGGAAAAAACATTTGTTAGCCAAGAAGGAGCCTTGAATGAGTTTGATGATGAAAACTTCTTACAGTTTACACCAGAACAAAACACAACCTTTAGATCTTCTAAAGATGAGTTTGGCACGAATGTTGAACATCTTATTTGGGATTTTATAGGTGGATATGAAGTGTTTGATGTTACAGGAAATGACGCCTTGAAAATTTTAACATTAGATTATGATTCCTTAGACAATGAAGAATTCGAATTGAACGTTATAAATGACAACGAGATAGATTTATTTCATGCAGCTTCAGGTACAACATATACCTTTAACGGAAGAAATAACATCATCTTTAAAAATGTAGTTGGGAAAGGAAAAATTCCTAAAACAAGAAAACGATTTAAAACAAATCGTAGAACAAAAAAATAAAAACCAGCCTCCGTATAAGTTTCGGACAAGCAGGTTTAACAATAAGGTTTGGTTAGTTGATTTTGGTTGATTAAGTTCAACCAATACGCCGCCTCAGAAATTCTGAGGCGGTTTTTTTTTGTATCTTTAAGTTTTCTAATTTTAGTAAATGCTTAACAAACGCCTTTTAATTAAAAACTTACTCGCCTATAATGACGAGAATAGCTTTTATGATAAAAAGGTGCAATTGAACTTAAGCTCAAGAGAAGGTAAAGCTAAATTTTTAAAGCATGTTTGTGCATTGTCTAATTCAAACCCTGAAAACAATTCTTACATCGTTGTTGGGGTAAATGATCAACGAAATAAGATTATTGGAGTAGATTTTTACGATGATAGTAAAATACAAAACCTGGTAAATGCTTATTTTGAAAATCCGCCAAAAATTCAATATGAAAACATTGCTTTTCCGAGGTTGGCAAGACATAAAGTTGTCGGTTTAGTCACTATCAATCCTCAACAAAAAATAACGGCTCTTAAAAAAGGCATCTGGAAATATCCTAAAAATACTTTATTTTTAAGACAAGGCAGCAACTCTAAACCTGTACAAAAGATAACTTTAAAAAATACCAATAAAGCTATTGTTAAAGCTATAGAAAAAAACGCTCAAAACAATATCAAACTCACTCTTGATGGTGTTTTCGATTTTATGAATGAGCATCAAAAAGAATTGAACCCAAATTACATTATTTTTAAAGATCATTTTGTGTTGTGTTGGGCGGGAGTTAAAAAAGAAATCGATGGTAAAACTCTCTATTCAAGGGTTGATATAGAACTGGTAAATGAACAAATTCGTTTGTTTTACTCTACTTTAGATGATGTAGAGATTGAATACAATCAACAGTCGTTTATTATCACAGAATATATACAATTAGGTATTGATAAAGAAAGTCTTCCTTCTGAGGATAAAGGAAAAATTTATCCTTTAGAAAAAACCATCATTAATTTTAAAGAAAATGGAACGTACGCTATTGCTACAGAGTTATTATTTAAACCTCCTGTTTATGATCCGATTGTATTAAAACATGTATACAATAGTAATAACGTTATTTTAGATAAACTAAAGAAAAGCATCCCTTTAACTAAAAGAGATCAAATAGATTTACAACAATTACCCATTACTTACTTAATTTGCTCTTTAAACGGGTTCAATGAGGTAAAAAATAAATTAGAATCGGCTAAGCCTTATTTAAAGGCTTTAACCGATAAATCTATTTATGTTCAATTAAAAGAAGTTATACGTGTCTTACGAAAGGTGAAATATGCTGAATAAAACATAAAACTCACAAATTATCCGCCAAAGTGGATAATCTATGAGTTTATATTATTTCTATTTAAACGTTCTTACATAGTTTACAACATCCCAACGTTGTTCATCAGAAAGTATTGGTCCCCATTTTATCATATCATTTCTACCATTGGTAATTTTCCAGAAAATTTCACCGTCTGATTGAGATTGTACCATGCCTAAGGTTAAATTTTGAGGCTTTGGTGTTAGGGCTTTACCACCAATACCATCACCTTTACCTTGTTTACCATGACACACCATACATCTTGTTTTAAAGATTTTAGCTCCGCGAGTAGCAGATGCACTTCTTTTTGATGCACTTATAGGGTTTTTATTGTCTTTTGCACCATCTGGGGCTTTCCACCTGTCTTCTTGAAGGGTAAAGCTCATAATGCCTAAAAAGACGATGGCACTAAATATATAAAGTAATTGTTTTTTCATTATTTCTAGGTTTTAATCGTTGATAATCATCCCATTATCATAGCATATAAGGCAAATGGTATGCCAAAATAGGTTTAAAAGTAAAAAACCGCTTCCAATTAAAAACGTTTTTTATCATATTTTATTCTAAACTCATCTAAAATTCATCTCATTTTAAGGCAAAAAAGTAGTGATAAAGTGTCTAAAATCCACCTTATCACTACTTTTAAATATCTATAAATAAATTACAAATCGAACTTAATCCCTTGTGCTAAAGGTAAGTCAGTTGTATAATTAATCGTGTTGGTTTGGCGTCTCATATAGACTTTCCAAGCATCTGAACCAGATTCACGACCGCCTCCTGTTTCTTTTTCGCCTCCAAAAGCTCCGCCTATTTCAGCTCCTGATGTACCAATATTTACATTGGCAATACCACAATCAGAACCAGCAACGGACAAGAAACGTTCTGCTTCACGTAAATTATTGGTCATTATGGCAGAAGATAATCCCTGAACTACACTATTTTGAATATCTATCGCATTTTCAACGTCTCCAGAATATTTTAACAAGTAAAGTATTGGTGCAAAAGTTTCGTGCTGAACAATTTGATAACTATTATCCGCTTCAGCGATAGCAGGTTTCACATAACAACCACTTTCATAACCTTCACCAGAAAGTACACCACCTTCAATAACTAAATTACCACCTTGTTCAATAACTTTTTTCAAAGCTTCTTGATACATCGCAACAGCTTCTTTATCAATTAATGGTCCCATATGATTGTTTTCATCCAATGGATTTCCAATAACTATTTGCTTATAAGCATCAACAATCGCATTTTTCACTTTATCATACATACTTTCGTGGATGATCAATCGTCTTGTAGATGTGCAACGTTGACCAGCAGTACCCACAGCTCCAAAAACAGCTCCGATAACAGTCATTTTAATATCAGCATCTGGCGTTACAATAATGGCATTATTACCGCCTAACTCTAATAAAGATCTACCCAAACGTTCTGCTACTTTTTGAGCTACAATTTTTCCCATTCTAATGGATCCTGTTGCAGAAACTAACGGAACACGCTTATCTGTTGTCATCATCTCTCCAACACGATAATCTCCGTTTATCAAGCAAGAAATTCCTTCGGGTAAATCGTTTTCAGCAAATACGGCTGCTGCTATATTTTGACAAGCAATACCGCAAAGTGGTGCTTTTTCAGATGGTTTCCATACACAAACATCTCCGCAAATCCAAGCCAATGCTGTATTCCAAGCCCAAACTGCCACAGGAAAATTAAATGCTGAAATAATACCCACAACACCTAAAGAATGGTATTGATCGTACATTCTATGCCCGAAACGTTCACTATGCATAGTAGAACCGTCAAGCTGACGTGAAAGACCCACTGCAAAATCACAGATATCTATCATCTCTTGTACTTCACCTAAGCCTTCTTGGTAGCTTTTACCCATTTCATAAGAAACCAATTTTCCTAATGGCTCTTTCAATTCGCGTAATTTTTCACCAAATTGACGTACAATTTCCCCTCGTAGAGGAGCTGGTTTTAATCGCCAGGTTTTGAAAGCTGTTGTTGCTGTTTGCATCATTGCTTCAAAATCTTCTGGAGAAGTTGTTTTTACTTTACCAATCAACTTTCCGTCAACAGGTGAATAACTTTCAATTATTTCACCATTAGAAAACCATTTAGAACCTGTTGAGGTTCCTTCATTTATATCTTTTACACCTAGTTGTTGTAGTGCTTTTTCTATACCGAAATCTGTCATTTTAATAGATTTTAATTTGAGGCTAAATTACAAAATAATTATACTTATAATCCTTCAAAAAGAGAAAAAATAATACACCAAAAAAGTCGAATATTGCTATTCGACTTTCTAGCTATACTTGGCAACCAACCAAATATAAATTAACCAACTAAAACCTAAAATTTAATCCTGCATAAACACCAAAGAAATAGGGCTTAAATCCACCCGAATTCTCAGAATACGTATTCAATTGATATTTAAGCATTGGTGATGTATTTATAAATAAATTTGGACTGATATTGTAATTTAAATCAAGTCCAACATTTCCACTAAAATTTAAATCATTAACATTAGAAGCTTCTCCTAAAGGGATGTTTTTACCAGAGGAGTTAATTGAAATAGCATTATCATATAAAAAATAAGTGCTAAAACCACCTACTAAATTCACTGCAACCCTTTTTTGGACTAAAGCATATGTTGCTTCTAACGGTACTTCTACATAACTCACCTTCTGATGTAAACTTCCTGAATTATTAAAAGGAGATCTTTTTCTAAAAGGAATTTGGGAAACCTCTGAAGCTTGACTTATATGTACATCATTAGATACTACTTGGGCTGAAGCACCTTTAATGTTAAAATTAATATTTGTATTTGATTGATCTAATAAAGAAGAGGATACAGTTACTGTAACGTTTGAGGTTGAATATGCCAAATCAACATTCTGAATACCTGACTGTAAACTAAATTTATCTGAGAATTTATAATTGACCTTAATACCGTAAGACAGTGAAACTTCACTGCTTTTTGAATTGTTAGCCAATGAAGGGTCAATAGGCGAACCTTCTAATGAATTCATGTAAACTGGACCGGTTGTAGAACCTACGGCCCATCTTTTAGTTTTCGTTTCTAATAATTCTTCAATAGTATTTTGCTTATCAACCTCTTCTAAAATGTCCTTTTTTGGGTTTTTAGTAGGTTTTTCTACATCTGCTATAGCTAA
>CAYRZY010000117.1:0-2393 GCA_964428855.1 uncultured Flavobacteriaceae bacterium | reverse complement strand
CTCTTCAGAATTGTCAGTATTTGTAATGGTAGTAGGTAAATTGTTTTTTGTGTTATTATTGTTGTAAAACCAAGATCCTACAGAAATAAATGCAATTAGAATTGCCGCTGCTCCTGCAAAACGCAACCACAGCGGTACAACTCTTCTCTTTCTCTTTTTCACAAGTTCTTTCTCAATGCCTTTCCAAACATGGGCTTCAGGAGAAACTTCATAATCTTTAAATTTTTCCTGAAAGATTCTTTCTATATTTTTTTTGTCACTCATTTTTAAAATGCTTCATTCTCTTTTAATTGATACAAATCAATTTTGTTTCTTAAAATAACCTTTGCTCTTGATAAGTTTGATTTTGATGTGCCTTCAGAGATGCTCAACATACTGGCAATCTCTTTATGTGGATAACCATCTAACACATATAAATTAAAAACCAATCGATATCTGGTTGGTAAACCTTGAATTAATTCTAGTAAATAATCTAATGAAATGTTCTCATCATCTATTTCTAGATCTACTTCTTCAGGAAACTCATCACTTACTAAATTTAAAATATTTTTTTCTCTATACGTCTGTAAAGCCGTATTGACAATGATTCTTTTTAGCCACCCTTCAAAAGATCCTTTAAATTTATACTGTTCAATTTTATCGAAAATGGTTAAAAAACCATTGTGTAAATTGTCTTGTGCTTCTTGATAATTTCTTGAATACTTTAAGCACAAACCGAATAACTTACCTGCAAAAAGCTGGTAAATTTCAGATTGTGCTTTTCTATCATGTTGCTTACAGCCATTTATGAGCTGTTTTAAACTCATCTATTGTTTTAATTAATTTATTACTGGCACTACAATATCTTCGAAAATATCTCCTTTTCCATCTTTTCCTTTCCATAACCTAAAGGTATAATCTTCTCTTTGATTTACATTGACTACAAATTCATATTCTTTTTCAATAATTGCCTGTGTACAATTAGCATTTGAATCAACCAATGCTGTAATGGCTACAATTCTAGAAGTGCCTTCATATTCATAATGTAAATTATAAAAAGAATGGCATCCGTCAGGTAAATCATACGTTACTTTTACGGTGTAGGATGAACCAAATTCAAACTCGTCAGGAAAAACAGCCTCTTTAATCGGCAATGTCTTAAAAGATAAATTTGTGTTGCTATCATCATCAAGGCTACATGATGAAAATGTAACTACAAGCAAAAGAGATACTACTATATTTTTAATCATAATTGTAAATTTATTAATTCAACTTACTTGTTAGATGCTAAAAACTCATCAAAGTTGCGTAAAATTAAATTACTTTTGCTTTAATACCAATTTAACACCATAATGTAGTGTAATTAAATTGGTGTAATTCATAGTTTTATGCTTACAAATAACCTTTTTTCTGTTCAAACTGATACCGATTTTGAAGAACTTGCTCTTCAAGTTTTTAAACATCAGGCTGAAAATAACGTTATTTATAATCAATTCTTAAAACATTTAAACATTACCGTTTCTTCTATTAAAAACTTAGAAGACATTCCTTTTTTACCTATTCAGTTCTTTAAAAGTCATAAAATTGTCAGTTCAACTCAAAAACCACAACAAATCTTTAGCAGTTCTGGTACAACAGGTAGTTTAACTAGCAAGCATTATGTTACTGATCTTTCAATATATGAAAACAGCTATTTAAACGCTTTTAGCCATTTTTATGGAGCTATTGAAGAATATACGGTGTTGGCATTGTTACCTTCATATTTAGAGCGTACTGGCTCTTCATTAATCTATATGGTTGATGATTTGATTAAAAAATCTAGAAAACCAGAAAGCGGATTTTTCCTCAATAATTTATCCGATTTAAAGGAAAAATTGATACAACTAGATAGTCAGGGTGAAAAAGTGTTGTTAATAGGTGTTTCTTTTGCTTTGCTAGACTTGGTTGAGAAATACCAATTTCAGCTTAATAACACCATCGTAATGGAAACTGGAGGTATGAAAGGTAGAAGAAAAGAGTTGATACGAAACGAATTACATGAATTACTAAAACAAGGATTCAAGGTAAAGAATATTCATTCTGAATACGGAATGACCGAATTACTAAGTCAAGCTTATTCTGATGGAAATGGGGTTTTCAACACTCCGCCATGGATGAAAGTATTCATCCGAGATACTGAAGACCCTTTACGGCTACTCCCAAACAATCAAGCTGGAGGTCTCAATATTATAGATTTGGCAAATGTTAATTCTTGTTCGTTTATTGCCACTCAAGACTTAGGTAAGATCTTAACTCACAACACTTTTGAGGTGTTAGGTAGGTTTGATCATTCTGATATTAGAGGTTGTAATTTATTAACCTGAATTATGCATTAGAGAAGTGTAATGAGGCTTGTAAGCATAATAAAATATGAC
>CAYRZY010000116.1:0-9719 GCA_964428855.1 uncultured Flavobacteriaceae bacterium | reverse complement strand
TTTGAGTAAACAATTATGGGAAAGAGTTCAAAATTGTTATTCTCAATTTGAAGATAAGGATGGTGATGGTAAATTAGATAAAGTAGAAATAATAGACGATGCTGAAAATGGATTTTTAAAAGTATCTGGAGCAATTGGTACTTGCGGTTGCCATTGTAACAAAGCAATAGCTGCTTTTAAAGATAAAAGTGGAAATTATACTTTTTTAGAACAAGAGACATCAGATTGTTCTTGGTTACATAAAGTATCTTCCAGTAGAAATTTAGTGGATATTTTACCTGAAAATTTTGGTATCCAGTCTTTTATTCCAAACCTTAAAGATACGCTTAGTAAAGAAGCTTTATTTTATCTAGATTTTAATATTCCTCAACATGGAACAGCTATAGAGGTAAGCTTAAAAATAATTCCTATTGGGATGCATATTAAGAGTGATAATCTTTTGGTTTACAGAATTTCTGAAGATGATGCAACTGCTCATGTACAAGAATTAAATGTGATTCCTGAGCTTTTAACAACATTGAGTAGTAAAAGTATGAACCTTATCTTAAATAATCAATTAGATAAACTATGCAAACAAGATATAGATTTGATAAATACCAAGCTTAAAAAAAATAATAAAGAACTCACTATAGATAGTTTTGGTCAGCAATTAAGAATACTCAAAAAAAAATATAATCTATATGTTTCTATTGAGCATAAATCCATCCTTCTAAAATGGGATAAGGAAAAAGCAAAATTCTATATTTATAAAAAGGGTGATGCTGTAAAACCAATAACATTTAAAGCGTTTTTAATAAATAAAAATATTCTTAAGTATTGGATGGCTATTTGTTAAAGGTTGGTGCTACAAATAGATTTTATGAGTCATAAATGAATTCTCATTTTCGATTCTCCAAATAAAAAACATATCTAGTTTAAATAAGTTAAAACAGCAAACAAATGAAAACGAAAATAACATTAATAATGATTCTATTACTTTTAATTTCTTGCAATAAAACAAAAGGACAGGCGGCGAAAATGCCCGAAGGTAAAATAATAGCTGAGACAAAAGGAACTGACAAACAAGAAAATCAACAACAAGAAAATAATATCAAAATTCAATTTCAAAATTTTACAATTGTTATAGATAGTCTTGAGGCTTTTGACCAAAACAATGGATTAAAACAAATACAAAAAGATACTGCAATTGTATATTTAGAATTTGGAGAAAGCATTGAGGGTGAAAAAATAAAAATAGCCCAATCAAAATTCACAAAAGTCAAAATTTACCAGCGGTTTGAAAATAGTATTACTATTTTCAAAGAAGGACCTCATTGTGACCTGACTGAATGGAAACATTATAACTCTGAATGGAAAATTATAAAAAATGACAACAATGAATTCACAGCCTATAAGTATACCAAAAAAGAACGTAAAAAAGGTATTAAAGTGTCAGCTGAAGAATTTTTGGAAGCCGTTGAAAAGCACTGCGGAGCGAAATGGGTTCAACTTTTAGCGGATAAAAAAAATATAGGTGATTATTCCGTCACCTCAGGCATCAGTCGAATATTCTTAAAAATAGTATTGCGACAAGAAAATGGAGAAAAACAAATAAAAATAATTTCTTTTATTCTACCAATGGGATGCTAAAAACAGGAATTCATTTTACCTTTAATAAAACCTATTTTTTTCTTGCGGTACTCTTACTCGCTATAGAGATTTATATAGGTATGTATGTTACAGATAGTTTTATTCGTCCGTATGTAGGCGATTTTTTAGTAGTAATACTCATCTATTGTTTCTTAAAATCTTTTTGGAAAGAAACACCTTTTAAAGTGGCTCTGTATGTATTACTATTTTCATTTATAGTAGAGTTTTTACAGTATTTTAAAATAGTAGAAATTTTAGGGCTACAAGAAAACAAACTAGCAAGTATAATTATAGGCACTTCCTTTGCCTTAGAAGACTTGTTAGCATATTTTTTAGGGATAGTTGCAGTTTTGATTGTTGAATATGGGTTAAAAAACATTACTTAGAACAGAAAAATATATGAAATTTTATAAACAACTAATTTTAAGCAATCAAGAAATATCATCTTTTGAGTCTTATATACCTCTGATTACAATAGTAGGCTCCTTCGTATTCTTTTATTATGGCTATAGAGGAATTGTAAAAAAGAAAACCATTTCCTTATACAAGCATAGTGAACTTTCAGCGAGGGAATCTCATGAGTTATTTGGCAGTACCATTACTGGAACTTCCGCTGTTATATTTGGAATTATTTATACTCTATTTGGCTTACTACTCTTGTTTGTGACTTTAAAAATATTTAACTAGTCTATAATTTTCGGAGTCTAACTATGGTAATTTAATTTCTGAAAAATAAAATAAAATTTAAAACGTTTTTAAGTTAGCTGGATGCAAATATAAATTAATCGCCTACAGATATAAATCAGTTAGTATAAAATGAGAAATAAAATTTACCTTTAGATTCTAATATATAAAATTATGAGCATGACCAATCAATTTCGATCCGTAATTCAATGGGAAGACCCAAGACAAGATGAACTTTTTCTTAAATTCACTGATCATGGTGATGAAATAAAAAATGCCTCAAAATTAATTTTGCAACCAGGTCAAGGCTGTATTTTAACTTATGAAGGTAAAGTAGAAAGTGTTTTTGAAGAAGAAGGTATCTACGATTTAAAATCGGATAACAAACCTTTTTTAACTACTATCAAAAAATTCCTTTCCCTTCGTGATGGTAGTGAACACGTAATGGGTATTTGGTTTTATAGAAAAGCAGATATTTTAAATATGCGTTGGGGCACACGAGTGCCTATTGCCTATACAGACCCCATTTACACTTTTCCGATTCTACTCTCTGCGTTTGGTAATTATAGTATCCGTATCACAAAACCACAATGGTTTTTTGAGAATGTAATTGCTGGCGAAGAAACCTATTGTCATTCAGATTTAAAAGAAATTTTTATTTCTAGAGTAACACAACCTATTACAGATTATTTGGCAAATGCCAAGTTTTCGTATGTAGATATTGATAGCAATTTAAATACCATTGCTACTGAAGCCAAAGAAAAAACCAAGCAGATTTTTACCGATCTAGGTTTTGAAATTTTAGATTTTAGAATAGAAGGATCTCAATTTGATAAAGAAACCTTAGATAGAATTGCAAAGATATCAGATGTGCAAGCAGAAGTTTTGGCTGCAAAAATTGCAGGTGTAGCATATACAGAAATGCAGCAAATAAAAGCGATGAGAGATGCTGCCAATAATCAAAGTGGCGGGGCAGGGCTATTGATGGGTGTTGGTGCAGGGAGCGGAGCAGCTAATTTAATGAGCCAAGGCACAAGCCAGCAACAACAAGCTCCACAACAAACAGAAAACCCAATGGATAAGCTCAAAAAATTGAAAGAAATGTTTGAGATGGAATTGATTTCAGAATGAGAATATGCAGAAAAGAAAAAAGCAATTTTAGATACCATGTGATTTTTTTATTTACAAATTCTAAAAAATTAAATTATACCAATTTAAATTTGTGATGTCGTAAAGTAATAATGAATTATTTTTTGCTAGATTGAAGGAAAAATTCTTTAGCATAGCCTTAGTTATGGTAAATAATTTTTATGAAAATATAGTGAAAAAGAAGCGTTATTATGCGACACTATAATTTTAAATTGGTATTAACAATAAATTAAATTATAATGGCACCAGGATGTTTAAAAAATATAGTAAAGTTGTTTATAGTAATTGTAATAACAGGCATTGCAATAAGCTATACTACTCTTTTATAATTCAATCATATTATGTAGTATAGTAGGCTTGAACAAAAAAAGTGATTTTAGATACTCAATAAACACATCGCCAAGGTTTTTCTTGAAGTGAAGTCTTGACGATAACTTCATCCCTGAAAACCGTGAATTAATTTCACTGCTTTTAGGGTGTTTTTATCTTAGTAGATATTTCATATTTGTAACAAATTAACTAACCAATAAAAAACAATTAAAAATGTCAAAGTATTATCAACCTTCAGGAAGGTTTTCACCTTCATCTTTCCTATACTTCATCCTAAGTTCTGCAATTGTGATTCCTATTTTAGCACTTGCCTACACGTATCTTATTTGGTATATCCCTTTTTTTTATATCAACTTTTTTATTACGGCTGGTTTTGGTTTTGGAGTTGGTATAGCAATAAGTCATTTGGCAGTTAAGATAGGAAAAGTTAGAAATTCCACATTAGCACTTGTTTTTGGTCTGTTAGGAGGTTTAATTGCACTTTACTTCTCTTGGGCTATCTGGGTTGACCTTGTCTTCAATATTGGAGAAAGTTATGGAAATTCTAGAATTGGTATCACCACAAGTAATATTGAATTTTTACAAGTTTTCGGACTTATACTTCAACCTGACACCTTGTTTAGTTTTATCTCTGAAATTAACAAAACAGGTACTTGGGGAATAAGAGGTTCTGCCGTAAGCGGTACAATTCTTACAATAATTTGGGTTATCGAATTTTTAATCGTTTTAATATTATCAATTATATTTCCTTACATAAAAGCTAAAACTCCTTTTTGTGAAGAAGACAACAAATGGTTTAATGAAGAAGATTTACCAGCTTTTAATTTTATTAAAAACCCTAAAGAAATGGTCGTTAATCTTGAAAATTCAAATCAAAATAGTTTTATCAACTTACAACACACTACCAAAGCCAATGAAGAAAGTCATAGTATATTCTCTCTCTATTCTTCAAAAAAAGGAGAAAATTTTCTGTCGATTGAGAATAGACAAGCAAAAACTAATGACAAAGGTGAAATAGAATTTGACGGCGATGAGTTTGTCGAATACATTTCAATAAGTAGTGAATTAAGAAATCAATTATTAAAATAATAGTCATAAAACATCATCAAATGAAAAATGTATTGCCAAGCTACAAAAGACCAATAGCAAGTATTGACGATCCTACGAATAAAGTAGAACATTGGAACGTAGCTATTGATGCCTTTGACGAAAAGGATTTTAAAAAATCAATACTAGAAGTCCTCAATTATATGAATCCGAAATTATTAGACGGCAAAGACACTACTAACAATATTGAAATTGTACAAATGCAAGGTTCTGCTGAAGTTCATGTAATGGTAACAGACAAAATGTTTAGTGTAAAAGCTCCGTTTTTAAAAATTACAGAACAAACCAATAAAATCGCCTTATTACGTAAGGTTTCTGAAGTGAATTTCACCCCTCTAAGCTTGGCTCAAATTCAATTAAAAAACAATGAACTTTGGTTTGAATATGAAATGCCAATTGAACTATCTCAACCACATAAAGTCTATGACATTTTAAGAAATGTTTGTGTTTATGCTGATGACTATGACGATATGTTTATTGAAAAATACAATGCTACTTTCTATAAAGAACCCAAATTTACTCCTTTAACAGCATCAGAAAATGAAGAGGTTTGGCGACAAATAACCGCTGTTTTTGAAGATTATAAAAACTACACGCAGTTCTTTAAAGACAAACGATGGGATGATTTTCAATGGGATAATTTAGCAATTTCTATGCTTAAAATTTCAAATATGCCTTATGTCCATGGTAAACTAAGGTCTGATTTAATAGAATACATAGGCAATCTGTTTAACAGCGATTTAGACTTTAATTTTAGAGTGGATAAATGTGTGAACTTTATGAAAAAGTTGACCGAAAAGCCACAAGAAGAAATTATGAAGAATGTATATCATGCAGAGCAATTTATTTCATTACGATGGCGGAGTTCTGCACAAATCATAACCGACAGATTAAAAAATAATTTAGAACGCGTACAAGATTACGAAAAAGAAGAAAGCCATTTTAATCTTTCTTATTATTTGCAAT
This sequence comes from uncultured Flavobacteriaceae bacterium, assembly GCA_964428855.1. Lineage (GTDB taxonomy): Bacteria > Bacteroidota > Bacteroidia > Flavobacteriales > Flavobacteriaceae > Aureibaculum. Next base: position 3,854 of record CAYRZY010000116.1, on the reverse strand, counting down.
TCAACTTATTAAAGTTAATTTACGATTACAATTTAGAAGACCATTACAAAACTGCAATTGAAGATATTTTAGAAGAAGTTGCTGGCTTATGCCCTACTGATGCAGCACCAAAATTAGCAAAGGTATTCCATGCCTTGCAAAGTGGCTCTATCAACAATCAAAACAACAAAAAAGATAGTAAAAGTTTCTTTTCAAAATTATTTAGCTAAATAAAGTTCAGAATAAAACATCAAAAATGAAAAACACAAAAGATTCTATATATAAAATAATTACTGCAGACGGTACAGGTACTGGCTTCAAAGTTGTAAATCACGATTTTTTAATCACCAATTACCATGTCATAAAAGGCAGTAAAATGGTAGCCGTAGAAGATCATCATAAAAATAGATATTTGGCAAAAGTTGCCATGGTAAACCCAGAAGTTGATTTGGCTTTTCTACATGTTGAGGATCTAAAAGCAACCAAAGGAACCATTAAATTAGAGGAGGACAATCAAGTTTCAAATCTGCAAACCATTTTCATCAATGGCTTTCCTTTCGGGATGCCATTTACGGTTACTGAAGGAATCGTTTCTTCACCAAATCAACCCATGAAAGGGCGAAACTTCATCCAAACAGATGCCGCAGTAAATCCGGGGAATTCTGGAGGTCCCATGTTAAATGAGGATGGTGTTTTGGTAGGTGTTACTACTTCTAAATTTACCGAAGCAGACAATGTAGGCTTTGGTATCAAACACACCGATGTTATCAAACAAATAAGCGAATATAATTTTGACGATGTAAAATACCGTGTAAAATGTAATTCTTGTGATAGCTTTACTGTAGAAGAAAGTGAGTTTTGTTCAAACTGTGGTAACAATATTGATATATCAGTATTTGAAGAATTTGAAAAGTCACATTTTGCAAATTTCACTGAAGAAGGTTTAAAAGAATTGGGTATCAATCCTGTATTATGTAGAGCAGGGAGAGATTTTTGGGAATTCCACCAAGGGAGTGCCTTGGTACGTATTTTTGTAGTCAATAATAACTATCTATATGCAACCTCTCCTCTTAATAGAGTGCCGAAAGAGAATTTAGAAGAATTATTGACTTTTGTTACCTCAAATCAAGTTGCACCCTATCAATTAGGAATTTACGAAAATAAAATTTTCCTTTCGTATCGTACACATTTATCTGATATTTATTCTCTTAAAAAGGATGAAATTAAAAATAATATGATTCGTTTGGCAACAAAAGCAGATGAATTAGATGATGTGTTTAGAGATAAATACGGTTGTGAAATGTCTATGGAAAGTAAATCTGATGATGTAAATTTAGTTATGGATGTTCAGCAGGAAGCTACCGAGAAGGAAGAAGTAATCCAAAAAGATGACAAAGTAGAATCTACTGAAAATCCAATAGAGAAACTCAAAAAGTTAAAAGAAATGTTTAAAATGGAACTCATTTCTGAAGCCGAATATGCTGAAAGTAAAAAAGCTATTTTAGAAAACATATAAAAACTACTATCTTTAGCTGCAAAGTATATTAGTATGATGAAAAAAACATCCCTATTACTACTATTTATTCTAGTTTTAGTAGCAGGTTGTGATAAAGAAACTACGACCATAAAGCTATCTGACAATGAATTCATCGAACTTATTTCTGATGACAATTTTAGAAAGACGATACTAAAAATAGATAGTTTAACTAGAGTCAACAACTATCCTATTCATCAAACAGGACTATTATATTATGAAAAAGGTAGAAATTTAGGGCATTTAGAAAAAGACATTGAAGCTATCGTTAGTTTAGAAAAAGCATTGACCTTATTTAAAAAAGAGAATCATCAAAAATTTATTGCCAAAACAAATATGTTATTGAGTGTCTCTAATGGTTTTCTTTCAAAAAAAGAAAAAGCCTTAGAGCATATCACAATAGCCCTTGAAATTTATAGAGAAATTGAAGATAAAAAAGGTGAAGCAACATCACTTAATTCTTTGTCTCATATTGAGTACCAATTCAATAATCTTGACAAAGCAATTACGTATCTCAAACAAGCTGCTGCTATTCAGTTAAACATAAAAGACAATGATAAATTGGCAGCATCTTATAATAATATTGGCTATGTATTAGAACAAACTAAGCTTAATGATAGTGCTATTGTATACTATAAAAAAGCTATACAACTCAATAAAAAAATTAAAAGACTCAATTCAGACCCTCAACGAAACTTAGGCTATCTCTATGCAGCTAATAAAGAACCTGAAAAATCTAAATCACTCTACTTAGAGGCTCTTAAAATTGAAGAACAATCAGGTAAATTAGCTCTCCAAAAAGATATATATGATGCATTACTAGAAATTTCTATTAAGGATAAAAGTTTTGAAAAATCATTGCTATACGTTGCAAAAAGAGATTCTGTGAGTGAGCTGCATTCAACATTGGAAAATAAAGAAAAAATCAAATTGGTAGAAAATCAATATCTATTAATTACTAGTGAAAAAGAATTAGAACAAGCAAAAAAAAGCAACACTAAAAACAAAATAATCGCTACTATATTGGCAGGTTCTCTGTTATTTTTGGGTTTGTTCTTACTGCAAAGAAATAAAAATTCAAAATTAAAATTTGAGCGAGAAAAGTTACGCTTAGAACAAAAAATGCTCCGTACTCAAATGAATCCGCATTTTATTTTCAACGCACTAACTGCCATACAAAATACACTTTTAGATGGCGACCCTTTAAAATCTAGCACCTATCTTTCTCGTTTCGCAAAGTTGGTACGGCAAAATTTCGAATTCGTAAACAAAAAATTTATTACTTTAGAAGAAGATTTAGATGCACTAAAAAATTATATTGAAACCCAGCAACTACGTTTTGAAAATAAATTTGACTATAAAATAACCATTCAAGATACTATTGACACTTCGTTTGTACAGATTCCGCCTATGCTATTACAACCTTTTATAGAAAATGCTATAGAACACGGATTGAAATCAAAAAAAGGAAAAGGATTATTACAAGTATTTATTTCAGAAAAAGAAGAATTTACACGTTTCGAAATTATTGATGACGGTGTAGGCTATACTAAAAATAAAAATTCTAAAGATAGAGAACATGCCATTGATGTTTTTTTAAAAAGGTTAAAATTAAGAGGCTTGGGTGAAGAGAGATATTTTTCCATCAAACCCTTAGAAAACAAATCAGGTACTCAAGTAATCATTTTATTAAAGCTAGTATAATGTTAAAGATTGTAATTGTAGACGATGAAATTAATGTGAGAAGGGTCCTAAAAAAACTACTTAACTTAATAAGTACTGATTATGTGGTTGTAGGCGAAGCACCTTCTATAATTGAAGCTAAAAAGGTGATTTCAGAAACCAATCCTGACATTGTATTGCTAGATATTGAATTGGAAGACGGTACAGGTTTTACATTACTAAGCCAGCTATCTATTATTGATTTTAAACTCATATTTATCACCGCATACAATCAATATGCTATTAAAGCATTTAAGTTTAATGCCCTAGACTATTTACTAAAACCCATAGAGCCTGAAGAATTAAAAGATGCTCTAATCAAAGCTCAAGACAGTATTCACTCAGAAAATGAATTGAAAGAGTTGTTGTCAAATTTAGAGCAAAATAAAAATTCTGAAATCCAAAAAATTGTAATTAAAACCACCTATAAAACCTACTTTATTGATGTTTCTAAAATCTTATATTGCCAATCTGAAGGTTCATATACTAAAATTGTATTGAATGAATCATCAATATTGGCATCCAAAAATTTAAAATATTTTCAAGATTTATTGGCAGAGTATTCGTTTATCAGAACGCATCAATCTGATTTGGTCAATAAAATACATGTTACAGGTTT
>CAYRZY010000115.1:0-9737 GCA_964428855.1 uncultured Flavobacteriaceae bacterium | reverse complement strand
CCCATATTTTTGATTTTTCCTTCATACAAATGGCTCATTTCGAGTTGCTCTGCGTGGGTTCTAAATCGTAGTTCGTCAATAAGGCTTACTACTTCTCGTAGGTTGTAACCACTTTGTATTCGGTTTTTGAGTTCGCTAAATATTTCGCCAATTTTATATTCTATGGTGTCGGCACTTACTGCGTCTTGCTTAAACTTTTTGAGGTATGGAAATAGTTCTTGGTTTACAAAATCTAATAAATCGTCTCCTGTGAGTGCATTGTGGTCCATTTCGACTTCGCTCAATGACCCTTTTTTAAGTTTTTTTGGTGCAGCCCAAGTAGTCCATTTGTATTTTTGTTCAATTATTCTGGTATAATCTTTCCCTGATAAAAGTGCAGCCGTTTCTTTGTCTTTTTCAAGGTCGTCTAAGTATTTTAAAAACAAGACCCAAGAGGTTTGTTCTACATAATCTAATTCGCTCCCACAACCTGCATCTTTATGTAGTATGTCGTCTATATTTTTAAAACTTTGTTCAAACATTTATTCTCCTATTTTTATTGAGTGGTAAATTTACATTTTTTGTTGCGATTTTCGGCTGAGCGTAGGCAAGAAATTGCTTCCCGTAATAGATACGAGACTGGTTTTATGGTTGACCTTAAGCGTTAGCAAAACCAAAGATACTCTTTTTAAAAAATATTTTCTAATTATAAGAAGTATTTACATTTCTAAAAAGTTTTGTAGCAATAGTTCTCCTGCGGTACTACTTTTTTCTGGGTGAAACTGTACACCATAAAAATTGGCTTTGTGTAGAGCAGATGAATAGTCTAATCCGTAATGTGTTGTAGCAATGGTTGCTGCACATAATGGAGCGTAATAACTATGTACTGCATACATGTATTCTTTTTCTTGAATATCTTTAAATAAGTTGGTTTTAAGCTGCTGTAATTGGTTCCAGCCAATTTGTGGCACTTTGACTTGATTGTCAAACCTAACCACGTTGACGTCAAAAATATGCAATCCATCAGTATTGCCTTCTTCAGAAAAATTACACATGAGTTGCATGCCCAAACAAATACCCAATACGGGTTGTTTTAATTTGGGTATCAAAATGTCTAATCCGCTTTCTTTTAGTTTTTTCATGGCAGATCCTGCCTCACCAACGCCAGGAAAAATCACCTTGTCAGCGGCTAAAATTTCAGCAGCATCATTGCTTAATACTGCGGTGTAACCCAGTCTCTGCATGGCAAATTGAATGCTTTTGATGTTACCTGCTCCGTAATTTATGATGACTATCCCCCCAACCTCCAAGGGGGAAGAACTATTATAGGTATTTGATTCTATGCTTTTCATTTTAAAATTACTTTTTACTCCTCCCCTTCGGATTAACGAAATTAAAGTATTGCTTTAATTGAAGTTACAGGGCGTAGCTCTCTGAGTGGGGATTTACAACATCCCCTTAGTCGATGGCAATATCATTTTTTCTACATCGCGTTTTACAGCAACTTTTATTGCTTTGGCAAAGGCTTTAAAAATAGCTTCTATCTTATGATGCTCATTAGTGCCTTCTGCTTTTACATTTAAATTGGCTTTTGCACCATCAGTAAACGATTTAAAGAAATGATAAAACATTTCGGTTGGCATTTCACCTATCTTTTCACGTTTAAAATCGGCTTCCCAAACCAACCAATTTCTTCCGCCAAAATCAATAGCTACCTGTGCTAGACAATCGTCCATTGGCAGGCAAAATCCGTAGCGTTCAATACCCAATTTACTGCTTAATGCCTTATGAAAGACTTCCCCCAAGGCAATTGCAGTATCTTCAATGGTATGATGCTCATCTACTTCTAAATCTCCTTTAACAGAAATATCTAAATCCATTTGACCGTGACGAGAAATCTGATCTAACATATGATCGAAAAAAGCAATTCCTGTGTCAATCTTACTTTTGCCTGTTCCGTCAAGGTTTAATCTTATGGCAATATCTGTTTCTTTTGTTTTTCTAGTAATAGAAGCTGTTCTACTTTCTAATTTTAAAAAGTCATAAATTTGTTGCCAATCATTCGTTTCTAGGGCAATATAATGGTCTATTTCGCCTCTTTCTATGGTAATCTCATCTGTACCAAGATTGGTATTATCATTGATAAAAACACCCTTTGCACCTAAGTTCTTAGCCAATTCTATATCGGTCAATCGATCACCTATTACAAAAGAATTTTTTAAATCATATTGTTCAGAAAAATATTCACTTACCAAACCTGTATTCGGTTTTCGGGTGGGTGCATTGTCTACAGCAAAGGTTTTGTCAATGACTACCTTATCAAAAACCACCCCTTCGTTTTCAAAAGTTTTGATGATGAAGTTATGTACTGGCCAAAAGCTGTCTTCAGGAAAATCAGCGGTTCCCAGTCCGTCTTGATTGGTAATCAATACCAATTCAAAATCTAATTCTTTGGCTATTTTAGGTAAATATGTCAATGCTTTCGGGTAGAAATCTAGTTTTTCAAACGAGTCAATTTGTTCGTCTGTAGTTTCTTTGATGATGGTACCATCTCTGTCAATAAATAGGACTTTTTTCATTTTTACAATTAGATTTTATAATTAGGAGCTTACACCCCTAATTAGCTTCACTATGTATCTTCAATTAAAAATACATTTTAATTTTGATAATCCTCAAGGGGATATTCTCTTTATTCATTTGAATGCTGAACAACGATTAACGATTTTTTAAATTTGAATTTCAGCATTTCGAAATTGCTTTTAGCAATTTCTCATTATCCTCTTCCGTACCCACAGTAATCCGTAAGCAATTTTCTAATAATACTTGTGTGGTTCTATTTCTTAATACAATGCCTTTATCTAATAATTGCTGGTATCTTTTATTCGCATCATCAACTTTTACCAATATAAAATTTGCATCTGACGGATATATTTTTTTAATAAAACCAACTTCAATCAATGCTTTAAGTAGCTTGTTCTTTTCAGTTAATATTCTGGTGATTTCATTATTAACTTCTTTGACTTTCAACACCCTATCTAATGCTCTTTGCTGAGTCAATTCATTGATATTATAAGGTAGCTTTATTTTATTCAATGCCGCAATTATTTCGTTGGAAGCATAGCAAATTCCCAACCTAACTCCAGCTAAGCCATAGGCTTTTGATAAGGTTTGCGTTACAATTAAATTTGGAAATTCTTCCAATCTAGACAACCAGCTTTCATCTGATGAAAAATCAATATAGGCTTCATCAATCACTACCAGTCCGTTAAAAGAATTGAGTAAATCTTCTACTTTTTTTGAGGCAATGGTATTTCCTGTAGGATTATTAGGTGAGCAAATAAATAGCAGCTTAGAGTTTGCATCTGCTACTTTTAAAACAGCTTCAATATTGGGCTGAAAATCTGCATTCAGCACCACTTTTCTATTTTCTATTGCATTTGTATTTGCCAGTACATCATAAATACCAAAGGTTGGTGGCAGTGTAATTACATTGTCTTTATTGGGTTCACAAAACACTCTAAAAATTAAATCTAACACTTCATCACTACCATTGCCTAACAATAAATTTTCTATTTGCAATCCTTTCTGTTCAGCCAATACACCTTTTAAGGTAAGTTGTTGCGGATCAGGGTAGCGATTCAGACCTGTTTCAAAAGGATTTTCATTCGCATCTAAATATGTCATCGCTTTTGAAACCTCTGAAAATTCTGACCGTGCCGAAGCATAGGGCCTCATCTTTTTGATGTTCTCTCTGATGAGTGTGTTTATGTTGAATGTTGTTTTCATTGGTATTATATTTCTGTTAGGTCGAAATGATGCAAAACACCCCTCAAGGGGACATTCCTCTAATCATCTATACTACTAACATTATTTATCTCTTTTATAGAAACTTCTTCGTCACTCTTTTATCGTTCCTCTGAATGACATACTGCTGTCATCCAGCTATCCTTTATAGAGATTCTTCACTACGCTACGCTTCGTTCTGAATGACAAGATTATTTTAGACTATTTAATCGCAATGTCATTGCATTTTTATGAGCATGTAAGCCTTCAGCTTCTGCCATAATTTCTACTGCTTTACCTATATTTTGAATCCCTTTTTTTGTTATTTTTTGAAAAGTCATATTTTTTAAAAAACTATCTAGATTCACACCACTATACTGTTTTGCATAACCATTAGTTGGTAAAGTATGATTTGTGCCTGATGCATAATCTCCCGCACTCTCTGGCGTATAATTCCCTACAAAAACCGACCCTGCATTTTGTATGCTGTTGCTATAAAAATCTTCGTTCTCTGTACAAATGATAAAATGCTCTGGGCCATATTCATTAATCAATGCTAAAGCAATTTTATGATTTTCTACAAAAATTAACTTTGAATTTTCTATTGCTCTTTCGGCAATAGCCTTACGAGGCAGCTCATTGAGTTGCTTTTGTAGTTCTTGCTCTACAGCTTTAATGAACAGCTTAGAAGTACTTACTAGAATTACTTGACTATCTGCACCATGTTCAGCTTGACTCAACAAATCTGACGCTACAAAACTTGCATTTGCCGTATGGTCAGCAACTACTAACAACTCTGATGGGCCTGCTGGCATATCAATAGCAACACCATATTTGGTTGCCAATTGTTTTGCTACAGTAACAAACTGATTTCCTGGTCCGAAAATTTTATAGACTTTCGGAATACTTTCCGTACCAAATGTCAATCCAGCAATAGCTTGGATCCCTCCTACTTTAATAATTTTAGTAACTCCACAGAGTTTTGCTGTATATAAAATTACAGGATGGATATTGCCTTCTGTATTTGGAGGTGAACATAATACAATTTCTGCACAACCTGCCAATTTTGCTGGAATAGCCAACATTAAAACCGTAGAAAATAAGGGTGCTGTACCACCTGGAATATAAATCCCTACTTTTTGGATGGGACGTTTCTCTTGCCAACAGTGTACACCTTCTACAGTTTCTACTTCAATTTTGGCTGTAGCTTGTGCACTATGAAATTTTTCAATATTTTTTTTAGCCAATGCAATGGCTTGTTTTAAATCTGTTGAAACAGTACGTATCTGCTTATCTAATTCCGTTTCAGAAACAAACATGGTTTCTAAGTCGACGGCATCAAATTTATTGGTGTATTTTCTAATTGCAGCATCTCCTTCTTGATTTACTTCATTGAAAATTTCAGTAACTGTAGTTTCTATATCAGTTACAGTTGCTGTAGGTCTTTTTAATATTTCTGCCCAATCTTCTTGTGTTGGATTGTATATTTTATTCATAATTTCACCCTAAACTTGTTTCAGGTCTTATTAATTAATTTTCAATATTTCAATTGAGATTTTAATACCCCCTCAAGTCCCCTCAAGGGGACATTCTTACCATTTAACACTCCGCTTACAGTAACTCCTCCCCTTTGGGGAAGCTGGATGGAGATTTTATAACACCATCTTCTCAATCGGGCAAACCAAAATGCCTTCTGCTCCTAATTTTTTTAATTCATCTATCATGTCCCAAAATTTATCCTTATCAATTACAGTATGGATAGAGCTCCAACCTTCTTCTGCCAGAGGTAAAATGGTTGGACTCCTCATACCTGGTAACAATTCTATAAAAGCATCAACCTTATCATTTGGAGCATTAAAAAGCACATATTTTGAGCCTCTGGCTCGTAATACGGACTTTATCCTAAACTGTAATTTGTTTAATAGCTTCTCTTTTGTTTCTGATAAGTTAGGCGTAACCGCCAATACAGCTTCGCTCTTAAACAATACTTCTACCTCTTTTAAATTATTTTTAAATAAGGTACTTCCGCTAGAAACAATATCGCAAATAGCATCTGCCAAACCTATATTTGGAGCAATCTCAACAGAGCCATTAATAATATGCAATTCTGCTTGAATATTATTTTTATCTAAATAGGTTTGTACCGTATTTGGATAAGATGTTGCTATCTTTTTTCCTTGTAAATCTTGAAATGAATTGTATTCAAAATTATTAGGAACTGCTATAGATACCTTACATTTAGAAAAACCTAATTTCTCTATAATCTGAAGTCCATCTCCTTTTTCAAACAATACATTTTCTCCGATAATAGCAATGTCAACCACACCATCTTTTAGGTATTGAGGAATATCACCATTACGTAAATACAATACTTCTAAAGGAAAATTCCGTGCTGCAGCTTTCAATTGATCTTTACCATTGTCAATAGAAATACCACAATCTTTTAATAATTGTAAAGAATCTTGATTCAATCTTCCTGATTTCTGAATGGCTATTTTTAATTTATTCATCTTTAGTTGTTACTATGCTTGAGAAAACCTTTTGGCTTATAAAAATAAAAAACCGCTTGATTTACTCAAACGGTTTATAAATATATGTTGTTTTATTCAATACATTTTCTACTCGCTTAAGTGCAATGGTAAAAATGATGATGATGTTTTTGAATAAAGTTCATTGTTTTCTGTTTTGTTCTACAAATATTTCAAATAATTTTTTAATTATCCTAATTATTTTCAATCTTTTAACTTATTCATTTCTAATTGTTGACTTTTAGCATGTCTATAGCCGTATTTCCACCACTTAGCCATTAGTTTTTTATTAAAAATTAAAGAATTGGTTGTGAGTACAGTTGGTGTATAGTATAAATTCAATTTTACATTGCTATGTTTTGCTTGTAGCTTACCAATAGTAACATTATGACGTTCTACATGATCTAACATAAAAGCAAAAACATTACCTAATAAGGCAAACGGATTTTTTGAGGGCATTCTATTGAATTTAGTGACTTCTGTTTCTAAAATAATAGCGTCAACTTCAGTAGCTCCTCTTAAAATAGCTTCACGTATAGGTACTAAACATCCAAAACCTCCATCAGCATATTCATATCCGTTTTTTCTTAGCAAACTCATAAATGGCACATAATTGCAAGAACCCCAAATCCAATCTGCAAAATCTGAATTATTACAATCATTAATCGATTTGTACTCTACTTGATTAGTGGTTAAATTTGAAACTGTAACTACAATCTCTTTATCGGAATTACGGATTTGATTAAAATATTCTTCTTTGATATTTCTTTTTATAAATTTTCGTAGATTTTTACTTTCACCGAAAGTTTTTCTTCCATTTATAAAATTCCACATCGTATTTAAATGATTGACACTTACTACTTTTTCGCCATGTACCGTTTTTACTACAAATGGATTGTTACTAAATATAGTACGCTGGTTCACATTGGTATATAGTTTTTCTAGCTCACTTAATTTACCCAAAGCCAAATGTGTAATCAATAAACTACCAGTAGAAGTACCAATAAACAAATCATATTCTTTCTTCTTTTGTTCAATTAAATACTGGGCAACACCTCCAGCAAATGCACCTTTACTACCACCACCCGAAATTACTAATGCCTTCATCTATTTATAAGTTGTTTTAAAAGTGAGTCGGATTTTACTGTAAACATTTCATAAATTATTGAATAAAACCACTATATTTAACTTTTTATAAAACTAATACATTCATTTAAAATGAACCTTAAATTTCTTGCTTTTTTATTTACCTCTTCTTTAGTACTTATTTCATGTCAACAAAAACACAAATTAGAAAACAATAATGAAGTAAGAGTATTTAACACAGTAAAAATTGAAGAGGTAATTATTGAAGGTTCAAGCATTAGAGCCATTGAGGCTGTTAAAGATTCTAGCCTATTTTATGCGACTTCTGATGGTTACCTTGGTTTAATATTACCATCATTAGAAAATGTTAAGGATAAAAAAGTGTTTTATGATACCATTGTCCCTCATTTTAGAGCTATTGCATCAAACACAAAAAATATTTTCATGCTAAGTATTGGCAACCCTGCATTATTGTACAGATACAATGAAGGGAATTTAGAAATTGTATATTCAGAAAAGCATGATAAGGTATTTTATGATGCCATGGCGTTTTTTGATGAACAAAACGGAATTGCAATGGGTGACCCAACAGATGATTGCTTGTCTGTAATCTTCACAAAAGATGGAGGAGCTACTTGGCAGAAACTACCCTGTGACAAATTACCAAAAATAAAAGAAGGCGAAGCTGCTTTTGCTGCCAGTAATAGTAATATTGCAATACATGATAAAAATGTATGGTTAGTTACTGGCGGAAAACATGCTAGAGTTTTTTACAGTCCTGATATGGGAGAAACTTGGTCTGTTTATGACACGCCAATTGTGCAAGGTGATGAAATGACAGGTATTTATAGTGTTGATTTTTTTGATTCAAAGAATGGAATTATATTTGGCGGAAATTGGAATGATAAAACGGTTAATAAAAGTAATAAAGCCATTACAAAAGATGGTGGTAAAACATGGAAATTGATAGCAGATGGCAAAGAACCTGGTTATAAAAGCTGTGTTCAGTATGTGCCTGACACTAACGGAAAAGAATTGTTTGCTGTTGGCACAACAGGAGTTTCATTTTCTAATGATAGTGGTAATTCTTGGAAAAAAGTAAGTGATTCAGCATATTACACCATCAGATTTGTAAATAAAAATCTGGCTTGGTTAGCAGGAAATCAAAAAATTGGTAAAATGCTTTTAAAGTAATCCGAAAAATATAATCAATAAAACAATCTCTTGTGAAAAATCTCATCATCTTACTTATTGCTATTAGTGTCATTAGCTGTCAAAGCAATATACTAGACAAAGAATTTAATTGTGAAAAATCAACTAATTTATCAGAACTTAAAGAGTATAAAGACTTTTTAAAAAATTTCAAGATAGATATTCCTAAAAATTGGAAGACAAACCTGTATTATGATGAATATTCTTCTGAAATTCAATCTGCTGATACTACAAAAAGATTAACTAAAACCTACCTTCTCAATATTTCATGGAACCAAGGAGAGTTGAATTTAGATGACAATTTTGCAAATAGCCTTAATGATTCATTGAGGATAAATGATCGTTTAACGGTTACCAAGAGTGGTTTCGGGAAATTTAAGAATAAGCCTAGTTATTTTAACCTGTCTACCGGACAACACTCTGGTTATCCGTACCAATATTTACAAGTATTTATCAAAACCCATTTTGATGAATACATTCGATTGACCTCTAAAGTTTATGGTAAAGACAATATAGATGAGCGTCTATGCGAATCGATAGAATTATTTGAAGGAATTCAGTTTTTAGAATAACGCCAATTATAGTTAAGAAATATGCAACATATTATAGATAGATTTATTAAGTATATTACTATTGACACACAATCAGATCCTGAAAATTCTGATTTTCCGAGTACAGAGAAACAATGGAATTTAGCTAAAGTATTGGTTAAAGATTTACAGGCTATTGGAATGAAAAACATTACTTTAGATGATAATTGCTACATCATGGCAACTTTACCAAGTAATATAGATTTTAAAGTGCCAACCATAGGTTTTATTTCACATATTGACACCAGTCCAGATTATTCAGGCACGAATGTTAATCCGCAAATTCACAAAAATTATGATGGGAAAGACATCGTATTGAATGCCACAGAAAACATTGTATTATCACCCGATTATTTTGAAGATTTATTGCTCTATAAAGGGCAAACACTAATTACAACTGATGGCACTACCCTTTTAGGAGCTGATGATAAAGCAGGAATTACTGAAATTATCACAGCTATGGAATATTTAATTAAACATCCTGAAATAAAACATGGTGAAATTAAAATTGCTTTTACTCCTGATGAAGAAGTTGGTAAAGGAGCTCACTTATTTAATG
>CAYRZY010000114.1:0-9766 GCA_964428855.1 uncultured Flavobacteriaceae bacterium | reverse complement strand
AAATTAATTCAAAAAATAAGAAGTTTAATGAAGTAAGTTGTATTGCAACGGTCTTGAATTTTTTTAAACATATAAAATTCCATAAAGAGAGTAGTATCCATACAGGTAAAGAGAAAAAAATAGCAAATAAAAAAACAATAGTAACCCCTTTTAGTCCCGCTGAAATTATACTATCTGTCGTGAGTCTCATTGAAATTGCAGTAAACATACAAGCAATTAATAAAGCAAATAAACAAACACTGACAGAAACCAACGCTATTCTAAGGTTAGATTGTAGAGATTTCTTTTCGTACACTTTAATAAAAGTGAAAGAGTGAATTAATATGACAAAAAAAGTAATCAAAATATGATAAAGAATCGGTAATCTCTCTAAATAGAGTGTTATTGAAATATTACCAATAAGTGTATTAACGAATAAATAATATACAGAAGTAAATTATGCCTTATTATATTTAAGTTATATTTCATTATGTCTCTTCAATATTTTATTTGTTAATTATTATATAAATAAAACCTATAATGATAGATATCACGAAAACTATTGCTAATACAGCTATAAACTTCAATATTTTCAATAAGAGTTGACCAAATGTCAATCTATTAATTTTCTTATAAGCATAAGAATAGTACAAAAATGTAATAAAAGTGGCATAATAAAGTATATTAATTCCTGTTAAAAGACTAAAAACAAATAATAAAATACCCAAAAATGTTGTTATACTTATTATGTAAGTATTAATTACTAAATGTTCTCCATAATTGTAAGGTTTTCTAAAAACAAAAAATGCGATTAGCGTAAATAGAGGTATGTAAAGAAACGAAATAAGGTTATAATATTTCATTTGAAATTTCATTATAGCTTTTCCAAACTCTTCTTGATTTTTATAACCAAATATCTCTTTACTTTTAATATCTTTTACATTACCGGACTCTTCACTTTCTGTCATTTCTGCTTGTTGTGAACTTGTATTTGTGGACATTTGTATAAATTGCTCAGAATATTGATTAAAAACAAATAAAGATATAGTGATACTAATAACAAAAAATGTAAACGGATTTGCATATTTTTTTCTTGTTCCACTAATATATTCTTTTATAACCATTTGAGGTTTGTATATTAAAAACCGTAGTGTAACAAAAAAGTTACTATCCCAACCTAATGCCACAAGTAAATTAGAAAGTAGGCTTTTTATTGTTATTCGTTCTCTGACAATTTTCGCACCGCATTCATTACAGAAATTATCTTTTAAGTTCAGTTTAGAATTACAGTTTTTACAATTCATTCTTTGTTTTCTGGTGATTGATTTACATTCTATAATGGTACAATACATTGTATAGATCCATTAACTATATTAATAGCACTGACAAGATAATTAATTATGAACAAACTTTAGAGATACTAACATTTATTGTTAAAAACAATTTATTTTTTCATCATCTAAACTTATAGTGTAGCACATAAAAACTGTAATTTTATAGGCATTAAAAACATCATAATCTCTACACATGATTCATTTCTTCGGAAACCTAGACCATAAAGTATTTACTGTGCAAACAGCAACAGAACTAACCACTGAAAGTATTTCAAAATTAACATGGCTTTTTGCAAACCAACCAAAAATTTCACAAGCATCTATTGATGCTTTTTTTGTGGGTCCTAGAGCTGCCATGATTACGCCATGGAGTACCAATGCTGTTGAAATCACCCAAAATATGGGTATTGAAGGCATCATTCGTATTGAAGAATTTACAAAGGTCAATGAAGATTTTACTGACTTTGACCCTATGATTTCTCAAAAGTACAACAGCTTACATCAAAGTGTTTTTACCATTGATACTCAGCCTGAATCCATTTTAGAAATTAAAGATATTGCAGCATTCAATCAACAAGAAGGACTTGCCTTAAACGATGAAGAAATAGCTTATTTAGTAGGTGTCACTGAAAAAATAGGCCGACCTCTAACAGATTCTGAAGTTTTCGGGTTTTCACAAGTCAACAGTGAGCACTGCCGTCATAAAATATTCAACGGTACTTTTATCATTGATGGTAAAGAAAAACCAGTTTCTCTTTTTAAACTGATTCGGAAAACCTCTGAAACACACCCAAACACAATTGTTTCTGCCTATAAAGATAATGTTGCTTTTATCAAAGGCCCTACTGTTGAGCAATTTGCACCAAAATCGGCTGATGTACCTGATTTTTACCAAGTCAAAGATTATAATTCTGTTATTTCTTTAAAAGCTGAAACTCATAATTTCCCAACAACGGTTGAGCCTTTTAACGGTGCAGCAACAGGTTCTGGCGGTGAAATTAGAGATAGGTTGGCTGGCGGAAAAGGTTCTTTGCCTTTAGCAGGAACCGCTGTGTATATGACTTCTTATTCTCGCTTGAATGATAACCGCTTGTGGGAAAAAGCCATGCCAGCACGTGAATGGCTATACCAAACACCGATAGACATTTTGATTAAAGCTTCTAACGGAGCTTCTGATTTTGGTAATAAATTCGGTCAACCGTTGATTTGTGGTTCTATCTTAACTTTTGAACACGACGAACACGCTGATGAACTCAGTGTAACAAAAAGAAAACTGGGGTATGACAAAGTAATCATGCAAGCTGGCGGTATTGGGTATGCAAAAGCAGACCAAGCCTTAAAAGACACCCCGAAAACAAATGATAAAATTGTATTATTAGGTGGTGAGAATTACAGAATAGGTATGGGCGGTGCGGCTGTATCATCAGCAGATACTGGTGAATTTGCAAGTGGCATTGAATTGAATGCTGTGCAACGTTCCAATCCTGAAATGCAAAAAAGAGCCGCCAATGCCATTAGAGGTATGGTTGAAAGTGAAGAGAATTTTATAGTATCTATCCACGATCATGGTGCAGGCGGACACCTAAATTGCTTGTCAGAATTGGTTGAAGATACTGGTGGTAAAATCGACTTAGACAAACTCCCCGTAGGCGACCCAACCTTATCTGCTAAAGAAATTATTGGTAATGAATCTCAAGAACGTATGGGATTGGTCATTGCAGAAGAACATCTTGAAAAATTACAACGAATTGCTGAACGTGAACGTTCACCAATATACACTGTGGGTGATGTAACTGGCGATCATAGATTTACTTTCGAATCTAAAACCAACGGTGACAAACCAATGGATTTAAGTTTGTTAGATATGTTTGGCAGCTCGCCAAAAACCATCATGAATGATGTAACAATCAACAGAAGTTATGAAAAGGTGAGCTATGATTCGAACCAATTTTATGAGTACCTAAAGCAGGTTTTACAACTAGAAGCCGTTGCTTGTAAAGACTGGCTCACCAACAAAGTTGATCGTTGTGTAGGCGGTAAAGTTGCCAAACAGCAATGTGTAGGTACTTTACAATTGCCATTGAACAATTGTGGTGTCATGGCTTTAGATTATAAAGGCAAGGAAGGTATTGCAACCTCAATTGGACATTCTCCCATTTCGGGATTGATCAATCCTGTTGCTGGAAGTAGAAATTCGATTGCTGAAGCGTTGACCAATATCATTTGGGCTCCGTTAAAAGATGGGTTGCAATCTGTATCGCTCTCTGCAAACTGGATGTGGCCTTGTAAAAATGAAGGCGAAGATGCTAGATTGTATGATGCCGTAGAAGCTATTTCAGCTTTTGCAATTGAATTGGGTGTCAATGTTCCTACAGGAAAGGATTCTATGTCTATGAAACAGAAATATCCTAATGAAGAAGTGATTTCTCCAGGTACGGTAATTATTTCTGCAACGGGGCATTGTAATGATATTAAAAAAGTGGTTGAACCTGTTTTCCAAAAAAATGTTGCTGATACTATTTATTATATCAATCTCTCTCAAGATGATTTTAAATTGGGAGGAAGTTCATTTGCTCAAACCTTAAATAAAATAGGTAATGAAACACCTACAATAAAGGATGCCAATCAGTTTAAAAACACATTCAACACCTTACAAACATTAATTAAAGCTGATAAAATTGTAGCTGGTCATGATGTCGCTTCTGGCGGATTGATTACTACTTTATTAGAACTATGTTTTGCTGATATAAACCTTGGTGCTGATTTAGACTTGTCTAATTTGAATGAAAAGGACACTGTCAAACTGCTATTTTCTGAAAATGCGGGTATTGTTTTTCAAGCCAGTGATGTTTCTGTTGAAAAAACCTTATCGGATGCTAATATTGATTTCTTTAACATAGGGAAAGTAAACGAAAGCGAGAGTTTACTTCTTAAAAACAATGAAGAAATACTTACACTAAACATCTCAGAATTAAGAGATACTTGGTTCAAGACTTCTCACCTACTCGATCAAAAACAAACGGCAAATAATTTAGCGAAGGATAGATTTGAAAATTATAAGAAGCAGCCATTACAGTATAAATTTCCAGCACATTTTACAGGAAAGTTGCCAATCATCAACTTGAGCGAAACAAAGAACAAGCCTAAAGCAGCCATCATACGTGAAAAAGGCTCTAATTCAGAAAGAGAAATGGCAAACGCCATGTATTTGGCAGGTTTTGATGTAAAAGATGTTCATATGACCGATTTAATCTCTGGTCGTGAAAACCTAGAAGATATTCAGTTTATTGGTGCTGTGGGCGGATTCTCAAACTCTGATGTATTGGGTTCAGCCAAGGGTTGGGCTGGTGCTTTCTTATACAATGAAAAAGCAAAAACAGCTTTAGACAATTTCTTTAAACGTGATGATACCTTGTCGGTTGGCATTTGTAATGGATGTCAGTTATTTATGGAGTTAGAAGTGATAAATCCAGAACATGAAGTTCACGGAAAATTACTACATAACAATTCTCAAAAACACGAAAGTGCCTTTACTTCTGTAAAAATTCAAGAAAATAATTCTGTAATGCTATCCTCTTTAGCAGGAAGCACATTAGGAGTTTGGATTTCTCATGGCGAAGGAAAATTCAACCTACCATTAACCGAAAACAATTATGATATTGTAGCGAAATATGGTTATGTTGACTATCCGTCAAATCCTAACGGTTCTGATTACAATACGGCCATGTTATGTGATAAAACAGGTAGACATTTAGTAATGATGCCACATATTGAACGTTCAACCTTTCAATGGAACTGGGCAAACTATCCACAAGGACGAAAAGATGAAGTCTCCCCTTGGCTAGAAGCTTTTGTAAATGCTAGAAAGTGGATTGAGAAAATATAGTGAGCAGTAGACAGTAATTGCGATAATAAAATCAACAGACAAAAGTTTGTAGAAATATGAAATTTCGAAAACACCTACAGATTGAATAAAACATCAACACTAAATGGAATAATACAAATATTATTATCCATATTTTGGATTTATCATTATGGAAGTTTATTGTATTTATACCATTTTACAGATGTTTTATTTAGTTTTATGTATCCAAATTGGACATTAATATTGTTTGTATCAATGGGGCTTTTAGGAATATTAATCGGAATATTAGTTTTGTTAGCTAAGAAGAAGATTAAAACAGGATATTTTCAATTATTTGGAATATTAATAATTGGAATATTAATCGATTTAATTGTAGTTGCGTAGAAAATAACACCCTAAAAATGAGCTTTGATGAGAATGCAAAGGCTTTTCAACTTTTCACAATCGCCTTATTAATCTCTTTCACCAACTTAGGCCCTTCATAAATAAAACCAGTAAATACTTGTACTAAATCGGCACCAGCATCAATTTTTTCTAATGCATCTTTGGCAGAGTGAATTCCTCCCACACCAATAATCGGGAAAGCTTTATTTGATTTTTCAGCTAAAAAACGAATCACTTCCGTAGAACGGCTGGTCAATGGTTTACCACTTAAACCACCTGTTTCAGATTTATTATCTGATTGCAACCCTTCTCTAGAAATTGTTGTATTGGTAGCAATGACACCATCTATCTTAGTAACTTTAACAATATCAATAATATCTAACAATTGTGTGTCTGTCAAGTCTGGAGCAATTTTTAATAGAATAGGTTTCCGTTGTTGTTTTGTGTTATTTTCTTGCTGTAATTGATTCAGTAGCTTCGTCAAAGGTTCTTTTTCTTGTAAATCTCTTAAATTAGGTGTATTCGGAGAGCTTACATTCACCACAAAATAATCAACAACCTCAAACAATGCATTAAAACAAATAATATAATCATCAATGGCATTTTCATTGGGAGTCACTTTATTCTTACCAATATTACCACCAATAATAATATTTGTTTTTTTACGATTCAACCGCTCAACTGCAACGTTTACACCTTCATTATTAAAGCCCATTCTATTGATAATACCTTGATCTTCTTTTAATCTGAATAATCTTTTTTTAGGATTTCCTTCTTGTGGTTTAGGCGTTACTGTACCCATTTCAATAAAGCCAAATCCGAAGTTTGACATTTCATCAAACAAATAAGCATTTTTATCCATTCCCGCAGCCAAACCTACAGGATTTCTAAAGGTCAAACCGAATAACTTTCTTTCTAATTTCTTATCCTGTACCGTACAACTCTTAATAAAAGTAGGTATCAATGGTAGTTTACTGATGAACTTTATAAATGAAAACGTAAAATGATGTACTTTTTCAGCATCAAATAAAAAAAGGATTTTTTGGATAAAGAATTTATACATAGAACTTATCTTAAAACAGCATTCAGTTTTGTTTCAAAAATTTGTTGCATTTTATGCATAACACCATCAATTTGCTTATCATTCAATGTTTTAGTTTCATCTTGTAAAATAAAACTTACTGCATAAGATTTTTTACCTTTTGGTAATTTATCACCTTGATACACATCAAACAAATCAACTGATTTTACTAATTTTCTATCTACTTGAAAAGCCAAACTATATACTTCATTAAAAGAAATGTTATCATCTAATAATAAAGCTAAATCTCTCTTCACTGCAGGAAATTTAGGTAAGTCGCTTACTTTGATAGATTTATGCTTTATCATTTGAAGCATTGCATCCCAATTAAAATCTGCAAATAGCACTTCTTGTTTGATACCAAATTGTTTTAAAACAGACGATTTAACGACGCCAAATTCTACAATTTTATGTTTACCTAAGTGCATCGAAACACCTTCCGAAAAGATATCATTTTTAGTTGGCTTAGTCTGAAAAGAGGTAATTCCAACCCTCTCTAATACATTTTTAACAATTCCTTTTCCAAAAAAGAAATCCGATTTTTTTGTAGCTACAACCCAACTATCATTATTTCTATTCCCAGAAATTATTAATGAAAAATGTTTGTCCTCTTGGTATTTACCTTCATATTTATGATAGGTTTTGCCAAATTCAAACAGTTTTATATTCGTATTTTTTCTATTGATATTATAGCTAACAGCTTCTAAGGCACTTGACAAAAGTGTTTGTCGCATTACAGATAAATCTGCACTTAACGGATTCAATATTTCAACATTATAAGCCTCATTAATTTGTTCTGATACCTTTGTGTATTCAGGACTGGTCAATGAATTTGCCATCATTTCATAAAACCCTAAACTAGACAATTGATTGGCTACTAAATTTTCTAACTTATTAGCGTCTGGTTTTTCAACATAAGAAATTGAAGTATTTAATTTAGGAGAAGTAACAATATTATTATAACCGTACACTCTTAAAATTTCTTCAATAACATCAGCTTCTCTAGTAACATCAGCTCTATAAGCTGGTATGGTTAAACCTAGACCTGAAGCAGTTTGATTATTTACTTTAATATCTAAAGATGCTAAAATATTTGTAATTGTATCATGATCTAACTCCTCTCCTATAAGTTTAGCAGCTCGTTCAAAAGAAAAACGCACTTGCTGATCTACTATTTTTTTAGGATAGACATCAATAATATCAGATGCAATATCACCACCTGCAATTTCTTCAATTAATAAAGCGGCTCTTTTCAATGCATATTCTGTAATATTAGGGTCAATCCCTCTTTCAAAACGAAAAGATGCATCTGTATTTAAACCAAATCTTTTTGCAGTTTTACGAATTGAAACTGGATTAAAATAAGCACTTTCTAAAAAGATAGAAGTTGTTTTATTAGTAACACCAGAATCTAAACCGCCATAAACACCTGCAATACATAAAGGTGTAGACTCGCCATCACAAATCATAATATCATCTTTGTGTAATTTTCTAGTTACACCGTCTAACGTTACAAATTCAGTACCTGTAGGTAAATTTTTAACTAGTATTTTATCTCCTGTAATTTTAGAAACATCAAATGCATGTAATGGTTGCCCCAGTTCGTGTAATACATAATTGGTAATGTCTACAATATTATTAATTGGTGTCAAACCAATAGCTTTTAATTTCTCTTGAATCCATTTAGGGGAATCTTCAACTTTAATTCCTGTAATAGTTACACCCGCATAACGAGGGACTTGCTTTAAATCTTCAACTTCAACACCTACTTTTAAAGAACGTACATTAACATGAAAATTACTAACTGAAGGTGTTATCAATTCTGAATCTATTTCTAACTGTTGTAAGCCAGCCTTTAAATCTCTAGCGACCCCAAAATGGCTCATCGCATCAGATCTATTTGGAGTTAATCCTATTTCAAATACATCATCAGAGGTTATTTCAAATACTTCTGCAGCTTGCTTACCAGTTTCAATTTTAGCATCAAGTACTAAAATACCATCATGCCCAGCACCTAAACCTAATTCATCTTCAGCACAAATCATCCCAAAGCTTTCCTCTCCTCGAATTTTTCCTTTTTTAATTTTAAAACCATTCCCTTCTTTATCATATAAAATAGTACCGATTGTTGCAACAGGTACTTTCTGACCAGCTGCCACATTCGGAGCTCCACAAACAATTTGTAAAGGTGTACCGTTTCCTAAATCAACTGTAGTTATTTTTAATTTATCAGCATTCGGGTGTTTTTCACAAGTCAAAACTTTACCTACTACAATACCTTGTAAACTCCCTTTTATTGATTCTACACGTTCAATTCCTTCTACCTCTAAACCTAA
This sequence comes from uncultured Flavobacteriaceae bacterium, assembly GCA_964428855.1. Classification (GTDB taxonomy): domain Bacteria; phylum Bacteroidota; class Bacteroidia; order Flavobacteriales; family Flavobacteriaceae; genus Aureibaculum. Next base: position 787 of record CAYRZY010000114.1, on the reverse strand, counting down.
ATCAGTTAATATTTCGCCAATTTTTTCTATTTCTAAATCAATCTTTAAAAATTGTTGTAACCAATTGTATGATATTTTCATGTGTTTTTTTTATTTTTTTCAAAGGTCACCTGCAGTTCGCTAATAATCATTCCTTTGTTAGGGTAAACCATTTTGCATGCTCGTTTCATTTATTGTTGATTTTTAAACGTACAAAGATAATCAATCCATTTTAGTTTTGCATAACCGCTTTAAATATTATCACAAAAATTATGACATAAATTTAGTATTCAAAAATTGTTCAAAACTTTAGTCACCAATCAGGAAATTTAATTGTAATTCTATATTTAGATACTTACATTTGTCTTATCAATATAAAGCATATTTATCACAATTAATGGAGCATTTTATAGTATCAGCACGTAAATATAGACCTCAAGTATTTGAGGATGTTGTTGGGCAAAAAGCGATAACCAATACGCTTGAAAATGCTATAAAAAACAACCATTTAGCTCAAGCCTTATTATTTACTGGTCCTAGAGGTGTTGGTAAAACAACTTGTGCTAGAATTTTAGCAAAGCGAATCAATCAAGAAGGTGCAGAAATAAATCCTGATGAAGATTTTGCTTTTAATATTTTTGAGTTGGATGCCGCATCAAATAATTCTGTTGATGATATTAGAAATTTAACAGATCAAGTACGGATTCCGCCTCAAACAGGAAAATACAAAGTATATATCATTGATGAGGTTCATATGTTATCGCAAGCTGCCTTCAATGCCTTTTTAAAAACCTTAGAAGAACCGCCT
>CAYRZY010000113.1:0-9769 GCA_964428855.1 uncultured Flavobacteriaceae bacterium | reverse complement strand
GCCTACAAGACTTTTTAGATATTTATTATCAAGGTGCCAGCGTTTTAATTACTGAGCAAGATTTTTATGATTTGACGTATAGCTATTTAGAAAAATGTGCTGCTCAAAATGTAAGGCATACTGAGATCATGTTTGATCCGCAGACACATACTGAACGCGACATTGCTTTTAAAACTGTTATTAACGGAATTTCAAAAGCTTGTACGGATGCCAAAGAAAAACTGAACGTATCTTCTTTGTTAATTATGAGTTATTTACGCCATCTCTCTGAGGCCGATGCATTCAAAACACTAGAACAGTCTTTACCTTACAACCATTTGATTGCTGCTGTAGGATTAGATTCTTCTGAAAAAGGGAATCCGCCTTCAAAATTCAAAAAAGTATTTGAAGCATCCGTAAAAGAAGGATACATCCCACTTGCCCATGCTGGTGAAGAAGGGTCTTCTGAATATATTTGGGAAGCTTTAGACCTTTTAAAAGTTAAAAGAATTGATCATGGCAATAACTGCTTGCAGGATGACGAATTAGTTCAAGAAATTATCAAGCTAGATTTGGCCTTAACTGTTTGTCCGCTTTCAAATACGGCTTTACAGGTTGTCAATGATTTGAAAAATCATCCTTTAAAGAAAATGATGGATGTAGGATTAAAAGTAACTATAAACTCTGATGATCCTGCATATTTTGGCGGACAAGTAAATCAAAACTATATAGAAATACAAGAAGCCTTAAACTTAACAAAGCAAGATTTATACGAATTGGCTAAAAACTCTTTTCAGTATTCATTGTTGGATGATAGGACAAAACAAAGCTATTTGGAGGAGTTGGAAGTGTATTTTCAGAATAACCAATAAAAATGAATCATTTCTTATTTATCTTTTCTTTTTGCATATGACCAAGAGCCCATAGGAATAAACCTAAAAAAAATATAATTTGAGCATAAGAAGAAAATTTCAAGATCAATTCATTATCAACGACTTTCTCTAAAACTTTCCAAATTGCTCCGATAACCAAAAGAACAAAACCTATAATTTCTAATTTATTGTATTTCGTCATTGTGTTTTTAATTTAACCTCTACTATCACTCCCACTATAACTCACAAAATTACGTGGAGTTTCATACAAGGTAACAGCAAGGTCATGTTTTTTATCAATTTTAGGGCGTAATTTATTCCAAATCACTACTACGATATTTTCAGAAGTTGGATTTAATGATTTGAATTCAGCGACTTCTTCATTCAAATTTTTATGATCGAAAGCATCTTCAATTTCAATTTTTATCAAATCTTTTAACACTTTCATATCCATTACAAAGCCAGTTTCTGGATCAATTTCACCAGTAACAGATACTGTTAAATCGTAATTATGCCCGTGATACAACGGATTACTACACTTACCAAAGACTGCCAAATTCTTTTCATCTGACCATCCTGCTTTGTGCAATCTATGTGCAGCATTAAAATGTGCTTTTCTATTTACGGTTACTTTCATAAGACACTAATTTCACTAATTATCACTAAAACACTACATAAGGCACAAATTAAATCAAGTTTGGATTCTAACTGCCGAAAACTCGGGAAAAGAATGACAATTGATTAAACCTTAATCAAACGTTGGTAATATTCTTTAAAAATAATTTTAAACCAAGCTGTATAAACTTCTGGCTGTTCTTCCATATCGGTTTTAACAGCTTCTAAAGTCATCCACTTATAAGCCTGAACTTCTTCAGGGTTAACTTTAGGGTTCTCAGTATACGAGCCAATCATTACATGATCTAATTCATGCTCAGTGAGCCCATTATCAAAAGGTGCTTTGTAAATAAACGAAAAGACATCTTTCAATTCCGTTACAAAACCCATTTCTTCAAACAATCTTCTTTTACCTGCTTCAAGATTACTTTCCCCTACTCTTTGATGGCTACAACAGGTATTTGTCCATAATAGCGGAGAATGGTATTTACTTGCTGCACGTTGCTGTAACAGCAACTCCTCTTTATCATTGAATACAAAAACTGAAAAAGCACGGTGTAACACTGCCTTTTCATGAGCTTCTAACTTAGGCATGGTGCCTATTTGCTCATTCTCTTCATTTACCAGTATGACTTGTTCTTCTTTCATTATATTTTTAATCCCTCATTGAGGGTTTAATTCTCCCAGGCTTGCCTATAAATTAAAAATGTTTTTTTCAGAGACACACTTCGTCCTTTGTGTCTAGGTTGTTTATTTTATAGCAAATCTACAAAATATATATTTTGTAGATTATATATTTTTTGATACTCTATTATTACAACCTTCCCATTATAACCTCCCCGAATTTTATCCTTGTAAACAAAGTAATTACATTACAAACACAAGTGTAATCATTTAACAAAAAACTGTCATTCAGAACGCAATGAGGAACGAATGAAGTGAAGAATCTCAAATAATTATAATTGAGATTCCTCCTACGTCGGAATGACAACCTTACATAGAATTAACTTCTTTCTTTAACAATAAAAGGTTTACAACTTATCAAAATCATCCACATCAAAACTTTTAATTTTAATTGTGGTTATTTTATCTTCTATATGATTCCATGCCATATAAACAGTACCATCTACAATTTCTAACTGAGGGAATCCACTTGCTCTAGCAGATGATATTTTAGCGACCACAATAGGTTCAAACTTTTTACCTTCTCTACTTACTTTTATTATTTTTAATTCAGCTCCTTTATCTGTAGATTCCATCCAACTTACCAAAACAGTATCCTTATCTAAAAAAGCTACATCTACTCTACCCATTGCTTTCCCACTACTTATTTCAACAGGAATATCAAAATTTTTACCGCTATCCTTAGAAAATACAACGTTTACTTTCGGCACTGCATCCGCTTCAGTAAACCAAGCAACTACCAAAGCATCTTTATAAGCAACTACTTTCGGACCATTTACAGGACAGCCATTGATCACCCAATAATCATTATGTATGGGTTTAGGTATGGTCCAACTGCCATCAAGCATTCTTGAAATATAAATATCTCTCACTTCATCATCTGTCCTATCTCGATAAACGACAACAGGCCCTTTAGGAGTGATTGCGGCACTAGTTTGACAACAATCACAAGTTTTAGCATCAATCATAACATCGTCAATCACCTCTCCTTTACTCAATATTATGGCAGTCCTTATATTCATTGCTCCATGACTGCTATGCTCATCATCATGACTACCACCGCCTGTATTTCTACCATCTAACCAAGTTGCAAAAAAGGAATCTTCTTTATAAGGTAATAAGGTCACAAAACCATGCTCAGTCTTTGTACTGTCTGTATGCAGGATAAAATCATCATTCCACTTTTCACCTTTTTCATTTGATAATTTTAAATGTACATCATAGGCAAAAGTAGCTGGATCAGATTTTTGTAAAAAATGAGCTAATAAATTTCCTTTATTCTCTGCTATTGCAGGAAAATCTGCCCAATTCACAAACCAATCTTCTCCTCTAGCAATTTCTATAGGCTTTGACCAAAACCCATTACTCAATGACGAAAAATTTATTGAATGTACCGAATCATTGATTTTTTGAGTCCAAGTCATATACAATTCATTTTCATTACTAAATAAAAATGGCTGTTTGCTATTGATAGGACTTGGCGGCTCTACACTTACATTAGTTTTTACTTTTACATCCTCACTCTTTTTCCCTATACAGGAAGAAAAAATAACAATGCTTAAAATTAAAACGATATACTTTACACTCATCTACACTACTATTAAGTTTTCAAACTTACAACGTTTTGTTTGAATACTTCTATATTTACAAAATGAAAATTTACACCGTTTTGCAACTTTTACTATTTTTATGATAAAAAGGAAATTTATACATCATTTAGCTTTACTACTACTCGTTAGTGTTTTCTTCAGTTGTAAAACGGAACCTAAACAAGAGCTTATAGAAAAACAAGCTAAACCAACATCAAAAAAGGAAGAAACAATAAAAACGAAAAAACCATTTGACTCCATCAATCATAAAAACGCTGTTGATTTTTTAATTGCCTATGGCAAAGCTAACAAAGCAAACAAAGTGAGATTTAAAACCAGATTAGGGTCATTTACAGTGCTTTTATACGATGACACTCCGTTACATAGAGCAAATTTCATCTTTTTAACCAAGGTTGGCTATTTTAATACCACTTGTTTTCACAGAGTTGTTGACAACTTTATAGTTCAAGGCGGAAATTCAGAGAATGGTCAAACTTTGGGCTTTCGAAATAAATATGAGAATTACACCATCCCCCCAGAATTTAAAAAAAATCATAAACACAAGTATGGTGCGTTGGCTGCGGCAAGAGATTGGGAAAACAACATCAGTAAAAAATCAACTCCTTTTGAATTTTATTTTATTCAATCGAAAAACGGAGCTCATCACATCAATGGTGAACATACCGTATTTGGTGAGATCATTTCTGGATTCGACACCTTAGATAAAATTGCAAAAGTAAGAACAGGCAGAGATGAATGGCCTTTAGAAGATGTTTATATGGATGTTACGCTTATGAATTGAATTATATATTTAATTCAATATTTTTTTAATTTCCTTTTCAATTTTATCACTATTCTCTTCATACCCTAAAAATGATTTTACAATAACACCATTTTTATCAATTAAAAAACTATTTGGAATACTTATGATATTATATTGTGTAGCAATAGGATCATTAAAATCTTTTAGATTTGAAATATTAACCCAATTAATGCCATCACTTTTTGAAGCTTCTATCCATTCTTCTTTCGCAGACTTTTTATCTAAAGAATAACTAATAATAATTAAACCTCTTTCTTTGTATTTTTTGTTTAAATATGAAAACTCTTGTTGGTTTTGTAAATGACATGGTTTACACCAAGATGCCCAAAAGTCTAACAATATTATTTTACCTTTAAAATCAGATAAATTTACAAGGTTCCCATTTATGTCTTTAGCTGTGAAGTCTTGAATGGTATCACCTACTTTAAGTTTTTTTATAGAAGTAATTGCTTTTAAAATTTTACCGTTTTTTGAATTTTGTAATACACTGTCTAATTGATTGTAATAAAGCAATAAACTGTCATTAGATATCCTGTTTTTATTGAATAATATTTTAGAGAGAGAAACTAGATTGTTGGGGTTATTATATATAAATTTAATTTGTTCTTGATAAATTAAATTTATATATTTTGTAATAATAGCAGCTTTATCATTTGGATTGGCGGATTCTATTTCTTTATTTATTTCAGGAGTGTCATATTTTCCAAAAGTTGATTTTTTATATCCAATTTCTATAGTATTTAATTTACAACCTTCAATTTTAATATTTTTAACGTAGTTATTGTCTAATTTTGCTGTTATTAAAATATCTTCTTTACTTACCCATAGCTTAATATTAAATCTTTTTTTAGTAAGGCTATCTTTTATTAGAATTTCATACTCTTTTGGGTTTTCGCTAACTACCCCTTCTAAATTAAAACCATCTTTAATAGTCATCCCTTTATCAATTTCAGAACCATTGTCTAGGTCATTTAACACAACTGATAATCCTGCTTTTAAGCTATCTATTTTTGCCGTTATTGTAATCTTTTTTTTAGTACTATCTATTTCTTTATTTTTATCAAAACATGAGAAAAGTGTAAATACTATTAAAAATATGCTGATTATTTTCATAAATTATTTTTTTAGACTGCCAGAAAATTAAGTATTATTAATTGATTAATAGAAGTCATTATAATAATTTCCATTTAATTCCACAACCCATACTTGGCTTTTGTATTGCTCTATTTTCTTTTTTTGTCAATAAACAATCTAATGCATTTCGTAAATCTTCACCTGTTATATCTATTCCGTTTCCCGGTCTAGAACCGTCTAGTTGTCCACGATACACTAATTTTAAATTGGCATCAAAAACATAAATATCAGGTGTGCAAGCAGCATCATACGCTTTTGCTACTTCTTGTGTCTCATCATACAAATATGGAAAAGGATACTTATTATCCTCCGCATGACTTTTCATTAAATCTGGCCCATCTTGAGGATAATTCTCAATATCATTTGAAGAAATGGCAACAAAATTGACTCCTTTTGACTGGTAATCATTCGCAACTCTAACCAATTGCTTATTCACATGAATGACAAACGGACAATGATTACAAATAAAAAACAATACTGTTCCCTTTTCTCCTCTATGGTCTGATAAGCTTATATGCTCATCACTTACAACATCAAATAAACTGAAATCTGGAGCTATAGTCCCTAAAGGAATCATATTTGATGGTGTTCTTGCCATTATCTAAATAATATTTGTAATTTTATACTTTAATTTTTGAGTTTAAAACTACTAAAAAAATGTCTAACACCATTACTTTTGACGATTTCACTAAAGTGGATATTAGAATAGGAACAATTATAGAAGTAAAAAACTTTGAAAAAGCCAAAAAACCTGCCTATCAACTAACTATTGATTTTGGAGAATTAGGTGTAAAAAAGTCTAGTGCTCAAATTACCGATTTGTATTCAAAAGAAGATTTACTACAGAGACAAATTACGGCAATTGTTAATTTCAAACCCAAACAGATTGCTAACTTTATGAGTGAATGCTTGATCTTGGGTGTTGCCAATGCTCAAGGAGAAATTGTGCTGCTAAAAGCTTCTTCTTCTGCAAATAATGGTACTCAAGTCAATTAACTATGTCAGAATCAACTAGTAAAAGAAACCTACAAGGTCTTTCTGAAAGATTAGATGGAGAGCTTTTTTTTGACGAGCTACACAGAAGTATTTATGCAACTGACGCTTCTGTATATAGAAAAATTCCACTAGCTGTTACGTATCCTAAGCATACAGAGGATTTAAAAACACTTATAAACTTTGCTCAAGACAATAAGATTACATTGATTCCGAGAGCTGCAGGCACTTCTTTGGCTGGACAATGTGTGGGTGAAGGTATAGTCGTAGACACTTCCAAATATTTTACAAAAATACTAGCCTTTGATGAGCTTGAAAAAACCGTAATGGTTGAATCTGGTGTTATTCGTGATGAACTCAACCAATTTCTAAAACCCTACGGACTCTTTTTTGGTCCCAATACTTCTACGAGCAATCGCTGTATGATTGGCGGAATGGTAGGAAACAATTCTTCAGGTACAACTTCAATTCAATATGGTGTGACTAGAGATAAAATAATTAATTTAAGTTCCATATTATCAGATGGTTCAGAAATCTTATTTAAATCTTTAAATAAAGAAGAATTCAATCATAAATGTATTGGTGATGGCTTAGAAAATAAGATCTACAAATCCATTAGAAACGAACTTTCTAATGAAGAAAATCAGAAAGAAATCCATAAGGAATTTCCGAAAAGCTCTATCCATAGGCGTAATACTGGTTATGCTGTTGACGTATTACTCAACACCTCTGCATTTTCTTCAAGTACAGAGAATATCAATTTAGCCAAGTTATTGTGTGGTAGCGAAGGTACGTTGGCTTTCTCAACCGCCATCACTTTACAATTAAATGTTTTACCTCCTACTAAAAATATCACTGTAGCAGTTCATTTTAAAAGTATTCAAGAAAGCTTGGAAGCTACAGTAATTGCCATGAAACATAATTTATACACTTGTGAATTGATGGATAAAACCATCCTTGATTGTACCAAAAGTAATCGTGAGCAATTAAAAAACAGGTATTTTATTGAAGGTGATCCTGAAGCGGTGCTTTTACTAGAAGTGAAAGCAACTACAGATAAAGAAACTGATATTTTAGCCAATGCACTTATTGAAGATCTAAAAAAACAGCAATTTGGTTATGCATATCCTAAATTACACAATGAAGAAAGTAATAAAGCCGTAGAATTGCGTAAAGCTGGACTAGGTTTATTAGGCAATATTATTGGTGATGACAAAGCTGTCGCTTGTATTGAAGACACTGCTGTCGATTTAGACGATCTACCTGCTTACATTACAGAATTCACTGCAATGATGGATAGTTACAATCAAAAAGCGGTCTATTATGCACATGCTGGTGCTGGAGAGCTACACCTCCGCCCTATATTAAATTTAAAAAAGTCTAATGATGTTGAGCTTTTCAAAACCATAACGACTGAAACGGCAAAACTGGTAAAAAAATACAAAGGCTCTTTTAGTGGCGAACATGGTGATGGTATTGTACGTGGCGAGTTTTTACCTTTGATGATTGGTGCTAAAAATTACGAATTACTAAAACGTATCAAACATGTTTTTGACCCAAACAACATCTTTAATAAAGGAAAAATAATTGATGCATATCCTATGGATGCTTCTTTGCGATATGAAATTGACAGAGAAGAACCTGAAATAGAAACATTGTTAGATTTTTCTGATTCCTTAGGAATTGTCCGTGCTGCAGAAAAATGCAATGGCTCTGGAGACTGCCGAAAGACCAGCAATGCTGGCGGAACGATGTGCCCCAGCTATAGAGCCACCCTAGATGAAAAGGATAGTACTAGAGCAAGAGCAAATGCTTTACGTGAATTTTTGACCAACTCTGACAAGCTTAATAAATTCAATCATACAGAACTTAAAGAAGTATTTGATTTGTGTTTAAGTTGTAAGGCTTGTGCTAGCGAATGCCCAAGCAATGTCGATATTGCCAGTTTTAAAGCTGAATTTTTATACCAATATCAAAAGGAAAATCCGCCTTCATTTAGAACCAGAATGTTTGCCAATAATGTCAAATACAATAAACTAGGAAGCTTATTCCCAACATTGACAAACCTAGTTTTAAATACAGGTTTGACCAAGAGAATTATGGGAATTGCTCCACAAAGAAGCATTCCAAAACTAGCCAGTAAAACCTTAAAAAAGTGGATTCAACAAAATACAGCACAATTAGAAACTAAAAAACCTTTAAAAGGGAATTTGACATTATTCTGTGATGAATTTACCAATTACTACGACACTCAGGTTGGTATCGACACCATAAAACTACTTACAAGATTGGGTTATGCCGTTTCCTTTATTGACCACCACGAAAGTGGAAGAAGCCATATTTCTAAGGGATTTTTAGATGAAGCCAAAGTATTGGCAGATCAAAACATTGCTGTTTTCAAGGACCTTATTCATGACGATAATCCATTAGTCGGAATTGAACCCTCAGCCATATTATCTTTTAGAGATGAATATTTACGTTTAGCGGATGATAAGGATGCTGCAAAACACATTGCAAAACACACCTTCACTATTGAAGAGTATCTCAAAAATGAGATTTTAAAAGGAAACATTACAGAAAATCAGTTTACCAAAAAATCAAAGACTATCAAAATACATGGACATTGTCATCAAAAAGCTTTATCAACCACAGAAGCAACTTTCACCCTATTAAATTTACCTAAAAATTATACCGTAACTATTATCAATTCTGGTTGTTGTGGTATGGCAGGATCCTTTGGCTATGAAAAAGAACACTATGAGTTAAGCATGAAAGTAGGCGAACAATCATTATTTTCAAAAATAAGAAAGTTTGAACCTACTACTGAAGTTTCTGCTTCTGGTACAAGTTGTAGACATCAAATTTATGACGGGACCAAGAAAACAGCCAACCACCCTGTACAAATACTACTAAAAGCTTTACTTTAATTAAAATAATTTAAAATGAACAAAAACAACGCATTGTCAATTGCATCAATACTATTAATCGTTTTAGGAATCGCTATGATTTATATAGGAGGGTTTTACGCTCCGAAAGTAATGCTTCCTCCAATTATTACAGGAATAGGGTTTTTTATTATT